>DAOUBZ010000098.1:0-6602 GCA_034432515.1 Chloroflexaceae bacterium
ACGACGCCGTGGCGCCAATGCCGCTGGACCCGGCTGCCCTATACCGGCGCAACGGCGCCCGCCCGTGGCCCTCTGCGCGGCCCCGGGTGATCATCGTCGGCGCCGGCTTCGGCGGGCTCTCCGCCGCCCGCGTGCTCGGCGACAAAGACGTTGATGTACTGGTGATTGACCGCAACAACTACCATGGCTTCTGGCCCCTGCTCTACCAGGTGGCGACCGCCGGCCTCGAACCGGAGTCGGTGGCCCATCCCGTGCGGGCGATTGTGCGCCAGTACAGCAACGTCAGCTTTATGATGGCCGAGGTGCTCGGCGTGGATTTCGCGCAGCGGGTGGTGATCACATCTGCCGCCTGTCTGCCCTACGACTATCTCATCCTGGCCGCCGGCAGCGCGAATAACTACTTCGGGAACGAGGCCCTGGCCGCTCACACCTATGGGCTCAAGGATCTCGACGACGCTGAGTTGCTGCGCAACGCGGTGCTCGCCAACTTCGAGTATGCCGTGAGCGAGGTTGACCAGGCACGCCGCCGCAGGTTGAAGACCCTGGTGGTGGTAGGTGGTGGGCCGACTGGCGTGGAACTGGCCGGGGCGTTCGTGGAGTTGATCAATCACGTCCTGGTCCACGATTACCCGATGCTCGACATCTCCGAGGCCCGTGTGGTGCTGGCCGAGGCCGGGGATACGCTACTCGCCGCCTTTCCCGCCTCGCTGCGGCAAGAGGCGCTCCGCCGCCTCGAGGCCATCGGCGTGGAGGTGCGGTTGCGTTCCCCTGTGGCGGCGGTGGAAAACGGCCTGGTGACCTTCGGCGATGGCAGCCAGATCGAGGCAGGAGTGGTGGTCTGGGCCGCCGGCGTGCGCGCCGCGTCCCTGGCCGATCGGCTGGGGGTCGGCCAGGCGCGCGGCGGGCGCATCCCGGTGCAGCCGACCCTGAACCTGGCCGAGCACCCCGAGGTGTTTGTGATCGGCGATATGGCCTACCTGGAGCCCCCACCGCGCCGGGGGCAGCCCCGGGCACCCTACCCCATGGTCGCGCCGGTGGCGGTCCAGATGGCCGAGCGGGCCGCCCATAATATCGTGGCCCGCATCCGCCGCAAGCCGATGAAGCCGTTCCGCTACTTCGATAAGGGCAATATGGCCACCATCGGGCGGCGCGTGGCGGTGATCGACGCCTTCGGCATCCGCTTGAGCGGCTATCTCGCGTGGGCGGGCTGGCTGGTGGTGCACCTGATGTTGCTGGTCGGCTTTCGCAATCGGATTGTGGTCTTCCTGAACTGGGCTTATAGTTACTTCACCTATGACCGCGGCCTGCGGCTGATCACCGGACCGAAACCAGCCGCACCTGGCTCACCGGTGCACGAGGCAGCACCCACGGCTGAGTTGCGGCAGGTGTGATACCGGTGACGAGTGATGCGTGACGGGCCGCACCGTCCGCATCACGCTGCGCAGCCGCGCCAGGTCGATGCGCAACGCCTCAACCGAATAAGGACCGTTCGTATGCACGTCCTGACCGGGCTGACTTATCCGCTCCGCGCCCTGGCCCTGATCAGGCGCACACCACGCCTCTGGGGCTATGTGGTCGTTCCCATCCTGGTGAATGTGGTGGTGGCCACCTTGCTCTACCTGGGGCTGTTCGCCGCCCTGCTACAGCAACTCGACACACTGATCAGCGGCGGGGGCGCGCTGGGCAACGTGCTGCTCTGGGTGGCACGGGTTGTGCTGGCCGTAGGGCTGGCGCTGGGGATCGGCTTTCTGCTGGTGCGCTTCGGGGTGGTGCTTGGCGCGCCCTGGTACAGCCAGCTCTCCGAGGAGTTGGAAGCGCTCTACGTGGGGCAATCGCACACGAAGCGCCCGTTTTCGCCGCGCGACGCGGCCTACGATGTCTGGCGCGCCCTGCTCTTCGAGGGCAAGAAGCTCGCCCTGGCCCTCGCTGTCTGGCTGCCCTCGCTGCTGCTGCTGCTGCTACCCGGCATTGGCGGGCCGCTGCAGGCCGCGGTGGGCTTCACCCTCGGGGCGACGATCTCCTGCCTCGATTTCTTCGACGGCCCCCTGGAGCGGCGCCGGCTACGCTTCCGCGCCAAACTCGCCCTCATCCGCCGCCTGCTGCCAGGTAGCCTCGCCTTTGGCCTGCTGGCCTTCAGCCTGGTCTCCATCCCCCTGGTCAATCTGCTGGCCATCCCGCTCTGTGTGACCGCCGGCAATCTGCTCGTGATCGAGCGCAGCGGCCTGGTGGCGCGTGCCGGCGCCGCAGCGTAGGCTCACCCGCCGTGCGAGCACAGGCCGCCGCAGTAGCACCCGCTATACAAACTGCTCAAATACCCGGTTCCCCAGCATGCGTCCCCGCGGGCTGAGCCGCACCCGCTCGTCGCCCCACTCGATCAGCCCCTGGGCAGCCAGCTCGCGCAGCGTCGCCCCATAGGCTTCGTCGAGGCTGAGCCCACAGCGGGCTGCGAAATGGGCCGCGCTGACCCCCGCGCTGAGCCGCAGGCCCATCATCATGGTTTCGGCGCGCAGGTCGTCGGGGCTGAGCACGGTCGTCTCGGCGATGGGCCGGCGCCCGCTGGCGACAGCCTTGAGGTAGTCGTCCACGCCGAGCCGATTGACATAGCGAATGGGGTAGACGTGGCCGTGCGCGCCGGCCCCGGCCGCCAGGTAGTCGCTGTTGAGCCAGTAGGCCAGGTTGTGCTGGCAGGGCCTGCCGCGGGTCCAGTTCGAGATCTCGTAGTGGGTGTAACCGGCGGCGCCGAGCCGCTCCATAGCCGCCTCGTACATCGCCGCGGTGGCATCGTCGTCGGGCACGCTGACCCGCCCGGCGGTGACCTGGGCGTACAGCGGGGTGCGCTCTTCGAGGATGAGCGAGTAGAGCGAGAAGTGCTCCACCTCCCAGGCGCCGATCGTGGCGAGCGTACGCTCCCACTGGGCCAGGTCCTGCCCGGGCAGCCCGAAGATGAAGTCGAGGTTGAGGTTGTCGAACCCGGCGGCGCGGGCGTCCGCGACGCTGCGACGGGCCTCGGCGGCGCTGTGGATGCGACCGAGCAGCCGCAGGGTCGGGTCGTGGAGGCTCTGAACGCCCATACTCAGCCGGTTGACGCCCAGGGCGCGCAGCCCGCGCAGATAGTCGCGATCCAGCACGGTCCCGGGGTTGGCCTCGCTGGTGATCTCGGCGTCGGCGAGCGGTATGAGCGCCGCGGCTGCCGCGAGCACGCGCTCGATCTGGGCCAGGCTGAGCATGGTCGGCGTGCCGCCACCGAGGAAGATCGTCGGGCGCAGCGCGGCGGCCTCGGCCGAGACGGGTGGCGCTGGCGGCGCTTCCGCCGCGAGCATGGCCAGTTCGGTGCAGAGCGCCGCCACGTAGGCCTCGATGCGGTCCTCCATGTTGGCGTAGGTGTTGAAATCGCAGTAGCTGCAGCGCCGGTGGCAGAAGGGGATGTGGATGTAGAGATGTTTCATGGCTGAAGCGAGCGCTGCGCCTGGGGCGCCGCATCGAGCGCACGGAGCTCGGCGGCGCCCCAGGCCAGACCGCCGACCCGTTCGCGCGTACTCGGCAGGCGGAGCGGCTCACCTGCGATCGGGCTCCAGCGCAACTCCGGCGCCGCCTCAGCCGGGCTGATTTCAAGCACTGCGCCCGATCCGTCGGGGGCCCAGAGGGCGCGCTCGAGCCGATCGGGGAAGGCCGGCCCCAGTTCGCGCGGGGCGGCCCCCGCGGCACTGAGCTCGGCCGGGGCAAAGCTGCCGCCGATCACGACGCCATCGGCGTCGCGCTCGGCCCGCGCGAGGAAGAAGCGGATCGTCCCGTCGCTGCGAGCTAGCGGTGCTCGGGCGTACAACTCGCCACCGAGCAGCAACTCTGCCGCGCCCGTGGCCGCGTCGGCGCGCCAGAGTTGCGGCCCTGCCGCGGGGCCCTCGGCTGGCCCGGCGAGGAAGAGCAGCGCCGCGCTATCGGGCGTCCAGACTGCTTCGGCGCAATAGGCGCGGATGCCGGCTGGCAGTTCGATCCGGCGCACCTCGCCGCCCGCGGCGGGCATGACCCCAAGGCCGCAATCCTCGTAGAACAGCGATTGCACATAGACGAGCAGCCGGGCGCCGTCGGGGCTGTAGGCGGCGGGCTGGTAGCCGCTCACGGTGCGCGAGGGGTTGACGACATCGTCCACCGGGTCGTCGGCCTGGAGCAACTCAAGTGCGCCGCCCGCAGCGGGGATGCGGTAGAGTCCGCTGGGGATGTCGGCCGGCTCGTTGTTGTTGAGCAGGCGCAGCGCAATGCTTGCGCCGTCGGGGCTGAAGACCAGGTCGCTCAGTTCGTAGCCGGGCTGGCTGTAGAGCACCGTCCCCTCCGCGCCGCGACCATCGGTGATGGCAAGGCGGTCAGCCTCCAGGTCGCCGACGACGTAGGCCAGACTGCCCTGCGGCGAGGCGGCAAAGGTAGCGATCGGCGGCACTCCGCTGATTGCGCTGCGCTCACTGGTGACCAGATTGCGGGTGGTGGCATCGCGCTCGATGCGGGCGACCTGGCCGAGCTCAAGCACATAGAGCGGCGCCGGGAGAATAGGGCCGGACGGGGTGGCAGCCGGCGCGGGCGTGGTGGCCGGCGCGGGCGTGGCAGGCGCCGCGGTGGGTGGCGCCGCGGTGGGCGTCGGTGTGACCGGGCCGGCACAGGCGGTCAGCAGCAGCGCCGCCACGTAGAAAGACAGGATGGATCTCATAGCTTTAGTGTATCAAATCCCGGGCCGATCGGGTGCGCGCCGCCGGTCGGGACGCAGAAAGATCAGGTAGTTGGCGAGCGCGGCGCAGGCATAGAAGCCGGCTGTGGTGACGAAAAGCGGCGCAAAACCGTGCTGGCGCTGCACCGCGGCGCTGAGCGTGGGGCCGATGATATAGCCGGTGGAGAAGGCGCCGTTGATCAGCCCGATCACGATCGGGCGCGCAGCCGCAGGCGAGCGCTCCATCGCGTAGGCGTCGTAGAGCGGAGCAGCCATATTCATCAGCGCGCCACGGGTCAGGGCGACCAGCGTGGCCGTCCACAGGCTGGGGGCCAGGCCGAGCACGAGCAGACAGGGGATGGCCAGGCTCTGGGTCAGCACCACGCTGCCCATCTTGCCCAGGCGGCGCGAGAGCAGCGGCGCGGCGAGCGTGGCCGCCCCGGTGGCGATGCCGACCAGCGCGAACACCACGCCCAGCGCGGCGTCCGAGGCGTCGTAGCGCTGCCGGAAGTAGAGGTTGAGGAAGGGGATGAGCAGCGCTGCGCCGAACGAGATCAACAGCGGCGAGACCAGGAAGCGCAATGCGCCCAGCGCCGTGCTCAGCACGGCCCGGAGATCAACCGCGCTCGCGGGAGCGGAGCCGGCAGCACCCGGCGGGTTGCGCTGGCCACAGCCCAGCAGTGGCAGCGCGGCCAGGGCGGTGAGCGCAGCGGCGACGGCAAAGGTGGCGCGGTAGGCAGCGGCGCTCTGGGCCGGCAGCCCGAGGCTGGCAGCGGCCAGCCCGGGCAGCAAGCCACCCACCAGGCTACCCAGGCCCGCCACACCGATGCTCAGCCCGGCACTGAGCGCGAAGAGCGCGTCGCGCTCGCGCGGGCCGCTGTGGTCCATCATAAACGGCGCCGCGCTGACCTGCCAGAGCACCGTGGCCGGCCCGCTCAGCGCCGCGCACAGCAGCAGCGGCAGTGGGGCCGGCCAGAGCGCCACGCCGAGCAACGTCGCGGCGGACAGCAGCGCCCCGGCCACCAGCGCCCACCGTGGGCCGACCCGGCTGACCAGCCACCAGATCGGCAGGCTGCTCAGGGCGGCCACCAGCACTGGCAGGCTGTTGAGCAGGCCCAGCAGCGGCAACTCGCCCACCAGCGGCAGCCTGATCCCGCGCTGGTCGTAGCCAAGCTCGACGAGCAGCAAGTTGTAGAACAGGCCGCTCACGGCCAGCCCGAAGGTGAGCAACGTGGTGTGGATCAGGTAGCGCCGGGCGGGGCCGGTCAGGCTGGGCATCACCAGGAGGGAGGACTATCCGGGGTACGGCGCCGCGAGTACAGGGCGGCATTTTACCAATGCGGGCACAGGCGCGTCAAGCGGCGGATGCCAGGTACGTGTTCAGCGTTGGGGTAACCCCGCAAACCTGGGAGCGCGGGCGTCCCGCCCGCAGGCGGGCCGGAGGCCCGCGTACCCAGGTTCGCCAGCAGGATCATGCAACGTCCTGGTTTTCGCACCGTGCGCCTTCGTCCTGGCTCAGAATGCGTTCGCGTTCCGACCCTGGCGTTGCACCCTGCGCCCACCCGGCCGCTTGCGCGTGTCCTGCATAATGAGCGTCATGAGCATCGTAACCCAGATCCTGCGACCCGACGCGGCTGGCATCGCGGCGGCGGCAGCCCTGTTGCGCGCCGGCCAGCTGGTCGCCTTTCCCACCGAGACGGTCTACGGCCTGGGCGGCGACGCGCTGAACCCCGCCGCCGTCGCCGCGATCTTTGCCGCCAAGGGACGCCCCGCCCACGACCCGCTGATCGTCCACCTGGCCGACGCGCGCGACCTGCCACGGGTGGCCGCGGCGGTTCCACCGCTGGCTGAAACCCTGGCCGCGGCCTTCTGGCCGGGCCCGCTTACCCTGGTGCTGGCCCGCGGCCCG
>DAOUBZ010000099.1:0-3130 GCA_034432515.1 Chloroflexaceae bacterium
GGCCTGGGGGCGCAACTCCCCAAAAACCTACCCCTGGTAGCCCATCACCCCTCCCGTTCCCCAAAGATCGCCCGCCCCACGCGCACGATCGTCGCCCCCTCGGCGATCGCGGCCTCGAAGTCATCGGTCATGCCCATGGAGAGCTCGGCCCAGGTTGCCTGGGGGAAGCGGCGCGCCAGTTCGTCGCGCAGCTCCCGGAGCGCGCGGAAGACCGGGCGGGCCTGCGCCTGGTCGGCGACGATCGGCGCAATGGTCATCAGCCCCCGTACCTCCAGGCCCGGTAGGGCCAGGATGCGCTCGACCTCGGGCAGCAGCGCCGCCAGGCCGGCCTGGTTGGCCACGCCCCCCGGCAGGTCGAAGCCCTCCTTGGAGGCTTCGCCGCTCACATTCACCTGGAGCAGGATCGGCAGACGGTGCGCCCCCGCGGCCACGTGGCGGCTCAGCGCCTCGGCGAGGCGCAGGCTGTCCACCGAGTGGATCATGGCGAAGAGCTCGGCGGCCAGCTTTGCCTTGTTACGCTGCAGATGGCCGATCAGGTGCCAGCGGATGCCGGGGTGCGCGGCGGTAAGCACGGGGATCTTGGCGGCCGCCTCCTGCACGCGATTCTCGCCCAGGTCGTGGGCGCCCGCGGCGATCGCCTCGGCGATGAGTGCGGGCGGGTGGGTCTTGGTGACGGCGACGAGCGTGATCGTGGCGGGGTCGCGGCCCGCGCGCAGCGCGGCCTGCGCGATGCGCGCGTGGACCGCCTGGAGGCGACTGGCGATCGTGTGGGTCATGTCTCGAAGGCGATCAAGCGCTGCTCGACCGGCTGGTCGGGTGGCAGGTTCGTGATCAGCAGCAGCCCGCGGCCCTCGGGGAGCGGGACGGTGAGTTCGAGCGGGGTTCGCTGGCCGGGACGCAGGCTGGCACTGGCCCCGCCGCCCGCGAGGTAACTCGCCCCGGTGCTGTCGCGCAACTCGAAGGCACTGATCGGCACCTCGAGCGTGCGCCGGCTGAGGTTGGTCACCTCGCCGCGGATCTGCAACCCGGCGGCGGTGCGGCGCAACTCGCGCACCTCGACGCGCAGGCTCGCGCTCTCGACCGCCGGCTCGACCGGGCGCCCTGCGCTGCCCTGCTTGAGGCTGACCAGCAACTCGCGGGCCGCATCCTGCAGCGCAGGGGGCAGCGACGCAATGTCGAGCTGAGGCGGCTTGAAGTCCGGGGCAGGCACGGCGGGCGTGGGCTGAGCCGAGAACTGCTGGCGCAGCGCCTCGTTGGCCACACCGAAGCCGCCGCGGCTACTCAGGGCGATCAGGATCAGCGCGACGATCGCGCCCCAGGCCCACATCGGGATGCCGCGAGAACGTTCAGTCATTGCCGAGAAACAGCGCCTGATACCGGCGCCCGCCAACCGGGCGCTCCTCGTCCAGCGTGCTCCATTCTACCGCTGTGAGCGTAGCTTGACAATCCGTTACCGATCCGGTAGACTCCACAAACGTCATCATCCGAAATTGGATAGCGTTGATACCGTGTGACGCCACGCTGCACCGCGCACGCGCAACTCCTCACGCTCAGGGTTGAACTCTTCCCGCCGTCAGGGAACACCGCTCCGAGAGGGGGTGAGTTACGCTTTGGCTAGAACCCGCTCGCGCACGCCAGAGGGTTGGCAACCCGGCGGTTCCTGTGCTGCGCATCCTTTCCCTGGTCCAGACGCTCGACAAAGTTAAGGAGTAGGTACAGCATGAAGCGATCGTTGAGTATCCTTGCGCTCGTGAGCCTGCTGGCGATGCTGCTCGCCGCCTGTGGCGGTGGCACAGCAGCCCAGCCGACCGCGGCTCCGCCCGCGCCGACCGAGGCCCCGACCGCCGCGCCGACTGCGGCGGCTACAGAAGCTCCCACGGCCGCCCCGACGGCCGCCCCCACGGCCGCCCCCACGGCCGCCCCTGAGGCGGCATCGGGCACGATCGTTGACTACGTTGGCGAGGCAGCCGCCGGGCTGAGCGGCGAGATCGGCACGATCAAGATCGCCTCGCAGAGCCCGCTGAGCGGTGGCCAGGCCGTGCTCGGCACCGGTATCCGCAATGGCGCCGAACTGGGCATCGAGCAGGCCAATGCGCTGCTCAAGGACGCCGGCATCCAGTTTGAACTGGCGCCCTTCGATGACCAGGCCAAGCCCGAGGTGGGCTCGGCCAACGCCAAGAACATCGCCTCCGACACCGACATCCTCTGTGTGGTCGGCCACCTGAACTCGGGTGTGGCCCTGGCCTCGCTGCCCGACTACAAGAACGCCTCGCTGCCCATGATGAGCCCGGCGAACACCAACCCGAACATCACTGAGGGCGGCTACGAGGTGGCCTTCCGCGTCGTGGGTCGCGACGATGTGCAGGGCACGGTGGGCGAGGCTTTCGCCCGCGAGGAGCTCGGCGTGAAGTCGGTCTATATCATCCACGACACGACGTCCTACGGCCAGGGCGTGGCCGAGTTCTTCCGCCAGGCGGCCGAGGCCAATGGCCTGGAGGTGCTGGGCTTCGAGGGCACCGAGGAGAAGAGCGATTTCTCGGCCATCCTCACGCCCATCCTGGCAGCCAACCCCGACCTGATCTACTTCGGTGGGATCTACGACCAGGCCGGCCCGCTGTTCCGCCAGGCGCGCGACCGCGGGATCACCGCGCAGTTCCTCGGGCCGGACGGGCTGGACAGCCCCGATCTGGTGAAACTGGCGGGTGACGCAGTTGAGGGCATGCACTACACCTCGGTGGCCGCGCCGGTGAGCCAGTTCCCCAACGCGGCCCAGTTCGCCACCGACTACAAGGCTGCCTATAACGGTGATGCCCCACCCTTCTCGGCCCAGGCCTACGATGCCTCGCACCTCTGCGTTGCCGCGATCGTCAAGGCTGCCGCCGATGCCGGCGGCGTGCCGACCCGCGCGCAGGTGCTCGCCGCGATGAAGGACCTGCCGGCGCTCACCGGGATCACCGGCACCTACGAGTTCAACGAGAAGGGCGACCCCAAGCTGGCGACCTACTTCGTGCTGAAGGTGAACGTCGCCGACTGGAACGCCAACGAACTGGTGACCCGGCTCGAAATCGCGCCGCCGGAGTAAGAAGTCCTCCCCCCAGCGCGCACAGGTTTGTCAAACCTGTGCGCGCTG
>DAOUBZ010000100.1:0-8325 GCA_034432515.1 Chloroflexaceae bacterium
GTGCTCTGTCACCCGGAGCGGAGCGAAGGGTGACAGAGCACGGCTCCCGGTTCGGGGGCATCAGTGCGTGGCCCGTCGTCACGTACCCTCGATACGGCCTACGGCCTACTCAGGGTGTGTGACGGCGGGCCACGAGCATACGCTACCGGCGCACTAGGCGGTCAGTCCCTCGTCATCAAGCTGGGCCGTTGTGCCACGCGGGCCGCGGAGCTTCCAGATGAGCCGGCCCAGAGCCGGTCCGAAGCGATCGATGAAACGCTGCCGATCGCGACCCTGGGCATAGATCTCGCGTGCCATCTCGCGCAACTGAGCTTCGTCGAGGCCAACACTGGCTGCTTCCATCTTGGCGACATCGAAGCGCACATCGTCGAGGCCGAAGGTTGCCGCCACGTCTACGAGGTAGGGGATGGACTCGTAGGGCGGCACGAGCGTGACATCGGCGCGGCTGAAGATCCCGTGCTGGCGAACGCGTTCGACGGCCTGGCGCAACTGATCGCGGGCCGCGGTGGACTCGAAAACGCGGGCAGCGTCGATCTGAAAGCGGATGGCTTCACAGCCAGCCTGCGCCATGTGGGCCACGAGGGTATCGTCGAGTTGCTCAGGCTGCGCCAGGGCCTCCCACCCGATGCCGAGGCCCGCATCGCAGAGCCGGTTGAGCAACTCGACCAGCCAGGCCCGGTCGAGAGTCTGCGGCACATCGGCCATCAGAAAGTGGCGCAAGCCGAACTCGTGGGACACGCTGCGCAGTTCGGCGACGATCTGTGTAGGGACGCGCAGGGCCACGTGGCCATCGCCATCGGCGAGCACGCCGAGGAGCAGGGTCGTCTGGAGTTCACCGCCGACGGCGCGCAGGTTGTAGCGTTCGAGCGAGAGCAAATGGCGCGCCGGAAACGGCAGGTGGTCAACGTCAAGCACAGCTGCCGTGCCGCCGTCCGGATTACCGCCCCGCATACCATCGATCCAGCGCAGCACTCCGCTGCAGACGTGGAATGCATCCAGGCCGCTCCGGCTCATCTGCACGGGCAGCACGCTGGAAAAGTTGTCGGCGTGAAGCACATCAACCGCCGCTGCGATCAACTCGGCACTCTCGCCCGCTACCACGACGACCTGGGGCCGGAATGAGCGCAGTGGCTGCAGCGCTGCCGCGAGCGAATTCTCGGGCTCCAGCGCCAGGTCATAGATGCGCACAATGTGCCGCCGCTGCTCAAGCAGCGTGGCCAGGTAGGCCAGAGTCAGTGGCGGAAGCGCCCTTCTCCCCGGCGAGGGAAGGGCGATAAGTGCCATGTTCACGCGCGGACCTCACACTTCCAGAGCCTGGTATCGTATTGCATACTATACCACGCTCCGCGTACCGTGTTGATAAACGGTTAATGACGTTCTGCCAGGGAAAGATGACAGTTCAGCGATCACGATCGTCCAGGCGGCCGTATGCCATCGTGCGTCATGGCATGACGGCCTCGCCGATGATCTGCTCGCGTTGCACCAGGGGTAGCGTAAAGGTGAAACGACTGCCTTTGCCCTCCTCACTCTCGACCCAGATCCGCCCGCCGTGCCCTTCGACAATCTGCTGGCAGATCGAGAGCCCGAGGCCCAGGTGCGCACCATGCTTGGAATTGTTGTGCTCCAGCCGATAGAAGCGGTTGAAGATCTTCTCCTGCTGGTCGCGCGGGATGCCCACGCCGGTATCAGCCACGTGCACCCAGACTTCATTGCCCTGGACCTCGCCGATGATCTCGATCGAGCCACCGGCGGGCGTGGCCTTCATGGCGTTCTCGACCAGATTGGTGATCACCTGGTCGATGCGCGCGCTATCGATCAGCAGTTCGGGGATCTGGTCAGGAACGCGTGCATGCATGTGCAGACCAAACTGTTCGGCCTGTACCTGGAAGCGCGCACTGGTCGTGAGGATGAGGTCAGTGAGGTTTGACCACTGGGGTTGCAGCCGCAGCCGCCCTGACTCAAGGCGGTTGAATTCCAGCAACTCGGTAATCCGGCCCTTGAGCGCACTGGCCTGCTCATCGGCCAGACCGAGGAATTCACGCTGGAGGTCATTCAGCGGGCCGGCCTTTTCCTGGAGCACGACTTTGAGGAAGCCGTTGAGGGTATTGAGCGGGTTGCGCAACTCGTGGGAGACCATCGAGATGAACTCGACCCGCTGGCGCTCCTGGAGTTTCTGGCTGGTGACATCGTGCAAGGCGAAGGCCACCAGGCTGCCATCTTCCTTGGCGATACGCACCAGCGAGCCATAGATGAGGTAGTGGCGCTCCTGCTCATCCTCCCCCACCTTCACCTCATGGATGAGGCCACGGGCCTGCTGGCGCACCGCGTGATTCAGGCGGTCGAGCGTCTCGCGCAGGGCGCCGCCGTTCACGTCGCTATGCTGGAGCGCCTGGTAGGCTGCCGGGTTGCCCAGCACCATGGCGCCCTGGTCGTTGACGACGATCAGGCCATCGCCAATATCGCGCAGGACGGCTTCGAGCACGAGGCGCTGGCGAGCGAGCTCGGTATGCAGCGCAGCATTATGGATGGCCACACTCGCCTGAATCCCGAACGATGTCAGGTGGCGGGCCTCGGTGGCGGTAAAGACATGCGGCTGCGTTCCCACCACAGTCAGGGCGCCAAGCGCGTGGTTATCGGCATCGATCAGCGGCACGCTGAGTGCTGCCCTGGCGCCGGTCTGCTGGAGCGCATACCACTCGTGGTCCTGCGCGGCGTCATCGATGATCAGCGGCGCGCGAGTTTCGACGACCCGCCGTGCCAGCAGTTCCGGCCAGTTCTGGCCAAACTGGCCCTCCCCCCCGAGGGTGCGATGGGTACATGCGTCACCGTCGAGCAGGGTGAGGGCGGCTGCACTGACCCGGTTTGGGCCGAGCATCTGCATCAGGCTATCGAGGATCTGCTGGAGCACATCGTCGAGGCTCAGCGAGCCGGTGATAGCGCGGAGACTCTCTTCGAGCGACTGCTGGCGCCTGATCCGGACGCGCAGGTCATTGTTCACGCTCTCCAGTTCGGCGACTCGCTCGGCATGCTCGCCACGAGCGACCTCAAGCCGTCGACTGAGGCGCCGCGCCGTCCAGAGGCGATACTCGGCGAGCGCGATCAAGAGCGCAATAAAGACGGCGCTGCCGCCGACCAGCCCCCAGTAGGCGAGCAGGTGCTCGGTGATGAACGGCGTGGAACGGACCCGTACATAGAGGATGGACAGGTAGAGCGGGCCGAGCATGGCCGGCACGATCAGGGTCCAGAGCGCATGGCGGTGAAAACGCAGCGCCTTGAGCACCAGGACAACATAGATCGGAAAGATGCCGAGGGTCAGTGGCCCCGCGTAGACCAGCAGGTAGGCCGCGAGCAGCGCGTCGGTCAGCGTGGCGGTGAGGATCAGCAGGAGCGCGCGGCGCGCACGGCCGCCGGCGATGGCTCGGTTCACCCCCACCAGCAGCCCGAGGTTCACCAGCGCGTAGATCACCAGGCCGAGCATGGTCACGCTGTCAATGTGCATGCGTGCGAACCACCATGCCAGGGCCAGGACGGGCAGGGGCAGCACTGCGCGTAGGCCATCGCGGATATTGGCCCGCAGCCAGGGCTCAGCACGCTCCAGCAGCGTATCGGTTGCAGCCATAGCCGCCTGTATCCCCCAGCGCCCCGCGGTTCCCGTCAGGACATCGCCGGCCTATGAAGACTACGAAATTCATTCATCATCATCAACTGGCGGGGCGACGGGTGTGGGCGAAACAACGCGCAGGGCAGTGCGCGCAGCCACGCTCCTACCCTGCGCATCGTCGATGCTCGGGTGCCTTATGGCTCGAACTTGTAGCCGAGGTTGCGAACGGTGATCACGTGGCGCGGATGCTCCGGATCCTTCTCGACTTTGGTGCGCAGCCGGCGAATGTAGACAGCCACCAGGTTGCTCTCGCCCTCGTAATCATAGCCCCAGACCTTGCTGAGGATCTGGCTGATGTTGAGGATGCGGCCCGAGTTCTTCATCAGATAGTAGAGCAGGCGGAACTCCAGCGGGGTCAACTCCACCGAGCTCCCATCGGCGAAGAGCACCTTGTGCTCCACCGGATCCAGGGTAATGTCACCCTGGCTGAGCCGGGACGACGGGTTGAGCATGTCGCTGTTGCGGCGCCGGAGAACGGCCTCGACACGAGCCAGCAACTCGGAGGGCTCATACGGCTTGACCAGGTAGTCGTCGCCACCGATCTGCAGGCCCATGACCCGGTCCTGGAGCTGTGAGCGGCCGGACAGGAAGATAATCGGCACGTCTGAGTTGCGCCGGATTTGCCGGCAGATATCAAAACCACTTGATTTAGGCATCATGACGTCGAGCAGGATGAGGTCGGGGTTGTGCTGGTCCACCGCCTGGAGAATGCTCTGCGCGTCGTACGCCTTGCAGACCCGATACCCCGCCTCTTCAAGCACGAACGAGGTCAACTTGACGCTGGGAATATCGTCGTCCGCGACCAGAATGTGCATTTCTCTCTCCTTCGAACGGGGGGCGATAACTCGCGCAGGGGCTTGCCATTCGACAAACATGGGCCAGCACCAGACCGCCCGGCTGTGCGGCAATGCTCTATGATCAAGAACGTCGGAGCGACGGGATTGAGCATACCGCCGTGTCGTGACCTGCTGTCGCTAATACTAACTGCCGATATTACCAGAAAGTTACGCGGACTGCCAGGGAAGTCATGCTGAGGTCACGCAGGGGCAGCCGATCACCCGGCGGGCAGGTCAATCGACAATGGCCTGCTCGGGCACGCGCTGCTCGGCGGCGTCGGTCCGTTCCAGGCGCCGGGCCCGCAGCAACGAGGCGGCAACCGCCACGCCGATCACGGCGGCGACGACACCGAGCGAGATCGCGGTGGGGATCTTGTAGCTCACGCCGAACAGCCATTCGCTCAGGTCGGGCAGCAGCATCTTCACGCCGACAAAGGCCAGCACCACCGACAGGCCCAGTTTGAGGTAGTGGAACTTGTGCACCACGCCGGCCAGCACGAAGTAGAGTGAGCGCAGGCCAAGAATGGCGAAGACGTTCGAGGTGTAGATCAGGAAGGGGTTCTGGGTGACGGCGAAGATCGCCGGGATGGAGTCGACGGCGAAGATCACGTCGGTGGTCTCGACCATAATCAACACGAGGAACAGCGGGGTTGCCATCCGCACGCCGTGCTGCACGGTGAAGAACTTCTGCCCATCGTAGCGATCGCTCACCGGCATCACGCGGCGGACGAGTTGCAGCACCGGGTTCTTCTCGGGCTCCAGCTTCTCATCGCCCGAGGTCGCCATCTTGATCCCGGTGAAGATCAGGAAGACCCCGAAGAGCCAGATCACCCAGTGGAAGCGTTTGATCAACTCGACGCCGGCCAAGATCATACTGGCCCGCATGAGCAGCGCGCCCAGGATGCCCCAGAACAGCACCCGGTGCTGGTACTTCGCCGGAACCGCGAAATAGGAGAAGATCAGGACGAAGACGAAGATGTTGTCGATGCTCAGGGCTTTTTCGATCAGATAGCCGGTCAGAAAGGCCAGGCCGGCATCGCTCGCACGGTACGGATCCCCTGACATCAGCCGCTCCCAGAACAGGTAGAGCAACAGGTTGAAGACCATTGCCAGGCTGATCCAGACGACGCTCCAGATTGCAGCCTCCTTGACCGAGACCTCGTGCGCGGTGCGGTGGAATACCCCGAGGTCGAGGGCGAGCATCGCAAGCACAAACAGGTTGAAGCCAACCCAGAGCCAGAGCATGGTGTCAAACACGGGATACTCCTTAATGTCAAGCCCCACTATACCATGGAAGATTAACCTGATCGGCAGGGAAAACTGCCCCGGGCGCCGGGCGGAAAGAAGCAACCCCCAACCAGGAATTGACAAAATCTGTGCACGGCGGCTATACTCCACAATGGTAGGGGAGTAGCCGCTCGCCCATAAGCGAGACGCACCGTCGTCACTACGGGGCCTGTGCCTCCGGCGCTGCGAACGTGCAATCCGTACGTCTGGCAAGACCACCACGACCGTCAGCGCCGTGGTGGTTTTTCGTTTGTCCACGGTCAACATGCAACACAGGAGGACTCGCAGTGGACGTGATGACGCTTGGCCTGATCATCGCCGGGTTGGCATTGCTGGCCCTTGGCGGCGAGTTGCTGGTGCGCGGCGCCTCGGCCCTGGCCGCCTTGATCGGCATCAGCCCGCTGGTGATCGGGCTCACGGTGGTAGCCTTCGGCACCAGTGCGCCAGAGCTAGCCGTGAGCATCCAGGCCGGACTGCGCGGCAGCCCCGATATCGCGATCGGCAACGTGGTCGGTTCGAACATCTTCAATGTGCTCTTTGTGCTCGGGGCCTGCGCGCTGATCGCCCCGCTGATCGTCTCGGTCCAGCTGGTGCGCCGCGAGGTGCCGATCATGATCGGCGTGGCGTTTCTGATGGCTGGCCTGGCCCTCGACGGCGGGATCAGCCGCCTTGATGGCCTGCTGCTCTTCGTGA
This sequence comes from Chloroflexaceae bacterium, assembly GCA_034432515.1. GTDB lineage: Bacteria > Chloroflexota > Chloroflexia > Chloroflexales > Chloroflexaceae > JACAEO01. Next base: position 6,478 of record DAOUBZ010000100.1, read on the forward strand.
TCCTCATGGTCTATATCAGCTGGTCGATCATCAGCAGCCGTAAGGAGACGGAAGCGGCCAGGCAGGAGTACGCGGAAGCCTTCGGCGCGGAGCAACTGGCGCCACGGCGGAGCATCGGCACGGTGCTCGTGCAACTGGGCTTCGTGGTCGGCGGGCTGGCGTTGCTGGTGTTCGGCGCGCGCTGGCTGATCGACGGCTCGGTCAGCTTCGCCCGGGCGCTCGGCGTGAGCGATGTGGTCATCGGTCTGACGATCGTGGCTGCCGGCACCTCACTGCCTGAGGTCGTCACCTCGATCATCGCGACCCTGAAGAAGGAGCGTGATATCGCGATCGGCAACGTGGTCGGTTCCAACATCTTCAATGTGCTGGGGATCGTCGGCCTCTCGGCACTTGTCGTGCCGGGCGGCCTGCCCGTGGCCCCCTCGCTGCTCAACTTCGACCTGCCGGTGATGCTGGCCGTGATGGTCGCCTGTCTGCCGATCTTCTTCACCGGGATGAGCATTGCTCGCTGGGAGGGCGCCTTGTTCCTGGGCTACTATGTTGCCTACACGGCTTACCTGGTGCTTAAAGCGACCCAGCATGACATCCTGCCGGCCTTCAGTCAGGTGATGGGCACGTTTGTGCTGCCGCTCACCGCGATAACCCTGCTGGTGCTGGGCGGCCAGGCGCTGCTGGCCAGCCGGCGCTCAGGGGCGACGACCTGAGCATGATCCGTCACGACAACCCGCCGATGCGGGAGGCGCCTATGGCAGAATAACCAGCTCCGCCTCCTCGCTGTGGCCCGGCACGGTGCAGAAGAGGCGGAAGCTGCCGGCCTCGCGGGCGGGAAAGGCCAGGACGGCATCAACGCCGGCATCGGCTGAGACGGTGCGCCGGCCGGTGGGCAGGTCGACATTCAGGTTATGGGCGATCGTGTCGTCATTACGGAAGCGCAAGAACACCTGCTCGCCCACCCGCGCCTCGAGGCGCGGCTGGTCGTAGCCCTGGGCCGTTACCGTGAGCGCGAGTTGCCGTTCACTAGGCAGACTGCCGCAGGCGCTGAGGACGAACAGCATGAGGGTGACGAGGATCACGTGGGTACACTGGTGCATAGGGCGACCTCAAACTAATGTTACAGCGAGACTTGCCATCCTGAGCCCTTCGCGGAGGTTACCCTGAGCCCTTCGGCGGAGTTCAGCCTGAGCGAAGCGAAGGGCTCAGGGTAACCTCCGCGAGGAATCCCGGCCCATGCGCATTACCGGGACCCTTCGCTCCGCCTGCGGCGCCACTCAGGGTGACCCTTGTCGAGATCGCCAACGGCGCTGCCTGGCGTCACAACCCTTCGCTCCGCCTGCGGCGCCGCTCAGGGTGACAGCACCGGGCTTCTGCGCGCGACATAGGCTGAAGTCTCGTTGCAAGCCTAAGCGGTGTGGCGGAACCGGGCTCCCTGCTTGAAACTGGCTCCACCACGCCATTGAACCGGTCCGCCGAGCTGGGGAGCTGTAGCGCTGTAGCGCAATTGCCGGTTGGAATGGCCGCTTGTGAACCATTCTGCGATGCATATTGGGGAGAGGCGATGCTCCTGACATCGGTTCTGGTCACGTTTGCCGCGGCGCCGCTCGGGCTGCTGGCCCGCTACCTGCCGCGCCCGCCGGTCGGCTGGATCCTGGCCCTGCTGCCACTGGCCGCCTTCGCCGCCTTCGCCGCCCAGGCCCCGGCGATTATGGCGGGCGAGCGTATGAGCCAGGCCATTCCCTGGGTGGCCGCGATGGGCATCGAGCTGCGCTTCAGCCTCGATGGGCTGAGCCTGCTCTTCACGCTGCTCGTCAGCGGCATCGGGACGCTGATCTTCATCTACACCGCCTACTA
>DAOUBZ010000101.1:0-6546 GCA_034432515.1 Chloroflexaceae bacterium
TTGGTGACCGGCCGTGACCGCCGAGCGGGCCGGCCCGCTCGGCGGTCACGGCCGGTCACCAAATCACAGAGATCGATGCGGCCCTGCTGTCCGAGGCTGTGGTACAATGCGAATTCCGGCAGCGTGCTACGTACTACATTCTCACGAGAGGAGGCAAGGCTGCGATGAGCCTTGAGACGCGGTCTGACGACCAGCCAGACGTACCGGCCCCAGACAACACGGAGGAGGACCACATGACCAACTCTCAGTCGCTGCCCATCGCCCGTGCTGTGGGCGCCGCCGCCGCTCAGGGCGCCGAAGCCCAGCGCTCCGCAGAGGTGCTGAAGGTGTCAACCCGCTCGCGCCCCAGCGCGGTCGCGGGCGCGATCGCCGGCGTGATCCGCGAGAACGGAATGGCGGAAGTGCAGTCGATCGGCGCTGGCGCCACCAACCAGGCGATCAAGGCCGTCGCTATCGCCCGCAGCTACCTGAACGAAGAGGGGATCGACATCGTCTGCGTGCCCTCGTTTATCGACGTGGCGATCGATGAGGAGGAACGCACTGCCATCCGCCTGCTCATCGAGCGCCGCTAGCCTCCCGCCGCGGTTGACGTCAGCGCCCTCGCAGAGCTTGCGAGGGCGTTTTCGTCACTCTGGACCCCTTGTCAGCGCCCCGCGCACCGCTACAATAGAGCTACCACGAGATTCGCACAGCACGAGATAGCGCATGGACGAGATCGCCGCATTCCTCCGTTCCTATCCGCCCTTTGACCAACTGCCGCCCGCTGCGGTGAACCTCGCCGCGGAACGCGCCCAGATCGAGTACTTCGCCGCCGGCCACGATGTGCTGACCTATGGGGGCGCCCCGGCCGAGTTTCTCTACATCGTGCGCAAGGGGATGGTCGATTTTATCCGCGAACAGGACGGAGAAATCACCATCTTCGATAGCCTGGGCCCCGGTGAGGCCTTTGGCCATCCCTCGTTGATCCGCAAGCGCGCGCCGATCGTCACCGTGCGCGCCCGTACCGAGGTGCTCGCCTACCTCATTCCCGCTGACATCTTCCATCAACTCCATCGCGAGTACCCAGTCTTTGCCAGCTACTTCGCCGCCTCGGCGCTGCATCGGCTCGAGTTCGCCGTGCGCAGCCGCCACGAGGCCGCTGAGCCGTCGCTCTTCCAGACCTATCTGCGCGACCTGGTGGTGCGCCCCGTGGTCGCGATCGGCCCCAATGCTAGTGTCGGCGAGGCGGCCCGCATGATGCGCGATCAGAATGTTAGTTGCCTGCTGGTGGACCTGCCGCCCTACGGGATCTTCAATCGGCAGTCGGGGATCATCACCGACCGCGATCTGCGCAACCGGGTTCTGGCCACCGGCCTCCCGGCCAGCACGCCCCTCCGCGAGGTGATGACGACGCCGGTGGTCGCGCTGCCCGGCGATGCGCTGGCCTTCGAGGCTATGCTGCTTATGCTCGAGCGGCACATCCATCATCTGCCGGTCACCGAGAATGGCCTGGTGGTTGGTATGGTGACCCATACCGACATTCTCCGCCGCCAGAGCAACAGTCCGCTCTATCTGCCGCGCCAGCTTGAACGGGCCAAGGGGCTCGAACAGCTCCGTCACTATGGCGATCAGGTGGCTGCAGCGGTCGGGGCGCTGCTCGATGCCGGAGCCCGCGTCTCGGACATCGGGCGGGTGGTGGCGGTGGCCCACGATGCCTTGCTGCAGCGCATCTTGCGCGACACCGAACGGGAACTGGGGCCGCCGCCGGCGCCCTACGCCTGGCTGGTCCTCGGCAGCGAGGGCCGCTATGAGCAGACGCTCCGCACCGACCAGGACAATGCCCTGGTCTACGCCGACCAGCATCCCGCCGATGCGCCGGAGTACTTCCGCATCCTCGCCGAGCGGGTCGTCGAGCACCTGGTGGCTTGTGGCTTCCCGCGCTGTTCGGGCAATGTCATGGCCACCAATCCGCAGTGGCGGCAGACACTGGCGGCCTGGCAGGCTACCTTTGCCCGCTGGATCGATACGCCCGACGAGGAGGCCCTGCTGCGCTCGGCGATCTTCTTCGACTATCGACAGGTCTTCGGCAGCCTCGATGCCGAGGCGGGCCTGCGCCCAGTGGTCGCGCGCGCCCGTGGCAACAGCATCTTCCTGGCGCGCCTGGCCCGCGCCGCGTTGCGCAACCCGGCACCGCTGACCCTGTTCCGCAATGTCGCTCTGGAGCGCCGGGGCGAGCAGCGAGACCTGATCGACCTGAAGCATCGCGGCACGGCGATGGTGGTCGACCTGGCGCGGATCTTCGCCCTGGAGGCCGGCCGCACCGAGACGAGCACCGTGGCCCGGCTGCGCAGCGCCTGGCCCGAGGCGAGCATCAGTGAGACCGAGGCTGAGAGTCTGATCAGCGCCTTTGAACTGCTGAGCCAGCTCCGGCTGCGCCACCAGCGCGACCAGATCGAGCGGGGCGAAGAGCCGACCAATCTGGTGGTCTATCCGGATCTGAGCCCGATCGAGCAGCGTGAGTTGAAGGAGTCCCTGCAGGCAATTGCCCGTGTGCAGCGTGGTCTGGCCACGGCGTATCACACCGGGCGCATCGCATAACGGTGAGACAATGAGGTTTCCCTGGCTGCGTCGGCAGGATATCCCCGATCATGTCCGCGCCTATGAGGCGGGACCGTGGCCCGACCCGGGCAGTTACTGGCGCGAGGTGCACTATGTGGTGCTCGACGTGGAGACCAGCGGCCTCGACGCGCGCCACGATGTGCTGCTGGCCGTGGGCCTGGTGGAGATCGAGCATGCGCGGGTGCAGCTCTCACGCCGCTGGTACTCGCTGATCCGTCCGCCGGAGGGGCTGCTGGTCGGCGCAACCTCGATCCGGGTCCACGGGCTGCTACGCGCCGAACTGGCCGACGCGCCACCGATCGACGTGGTGCTGCCCGAGTTGCTCGAGCATCTGGCCCATCGCGTGCTGGTGGTGCACGTGGCACGGATCGATGTTGGTTTTCTCAACCAGGCGCTCGATCTCAGCTATGGCGTGCGGCTGCGCGGGCCGATCCTCGATACGGCCCGCCTGGCCATGACACTGCATCAGAACGCCCAGTTACTCGGCGAGGCCAGCCCCGATCTGCCCGCTCCCGCAATCCAGCTCCGCGCGCTCGCCACCAACTTTGATCTGCCCGTCTATGCCCAGCACGATGCGCTCAACGATGCCCTGACGACCGCCCAGCTCTTCCTCGCCCAGGCAACGCGGCTGGAGCGACAGGGCGCGCGTACGCTGCGGGCACTGCTGCGCGCTGGTGGAGTGCAGAAGCGATGAACGAGTTTGCGATCACGGCAGCGACGGTCAATGGCTCCGGCAGCCAGACCGCCAATAACGCTATTGTCCGCGCGATCTTCCGCATGGGCATCCCGGTGAACGGCAAGAATCTCTTTCCCTCTAACATCCAGGGCGAGCCGACCTGGTTCACGATCAGGGTCAGCGCCCGAGGCTACAGTGCGCGCCCCGCCAGCGTGCCCATCCTGGTTGCCTTTAACCCACGCACCGCCGAGGCGGACCTGGCCGCGCTGCCCACGGGCGGCGCCTGCCTCTACCCGGGTGATGGCTCCTGGCGCCCGGACCGCAGTGATGTTGCGCTCTACCCGTTGCCCGTGCGCGAACTGGTGGCGGCCAGCAGCTTCGAGCCGCGGATGCGCGACTATGCGGCCAACATGGTCTACGTTGGCGCGCTGGCCGCGCTGGTCGGCATCGAGTTGGAGGCGTTGCACGGCGCCCTGGTTCACCACTTCAAGGGCAAGGCCAGGCCGGTTGCGCTGAACTTCGGCGTCGTCCAGGCGGCCTACGAGCGCTTCATGGCCGATTTCCCCACGGCCCCGGCGGAGTCACGCTTCCGGCTCGCGCGCATGGCGGCCACGACGGGCCAGATCCTGATCGATGGCAATACCGCCGCCGGGCTCGGCGCGATCTTCGGTGGGGTCAGCTTCCTCGCCTGGTATCCGATCACCCCGGCGACCAGCCTGGCCGATACGCTCACCGCTTACCTGCCCCGCCTGCGCACCGGCCCTGATGGGCATCCCACCTATGCGATCGTGCAGGCTGAGGACGAGATCGCCGCCCTGGGTATGGCGGTTGGCGCCGGCTGGGCCGGCGCCCGGGCAATGACCAGCACCTCCGGTCCTGGCCTCTCGCTGATGACCGAGTTTGCCGGCCTGGCCTACTTCGCCGAGATCCCCTGCGTGGTCTGGGACGTGCAGCGCATCGGCCCCAGCACCGGGCTGCCGACGCGCACCGCCCAGGGCGACCTGCTGGCAACCTACTTCCTGGGTCACGGCGACACCCGCCACGTCGTGCTGCTGCCCGGTACGGTGGCCGAGTGCTTCGAGTTCGGCTGGCGCGCCTTCGACCTGGCGGAGCGCCTGCAGACGATCGTCTTCGTGCTCAGCGATCTCGACCTGGGCATGAACCTCTGGACCAGTGACCCGCTGGCCTACCCCGCTACGCCGATGGACCGGGGCAAGGTGCTGAGTGCGGCCGACCTCGAACGCCTCGGCAGCTTCGTGCGCTTCGCCGACCCCGAGGGTGACGGGATCGGCGCGCGGACGCTGCCCGGCAACCCGCATCCGCTGGCGGCCACCCTTAGCCGGGGAACAGGACACAACGAGCGCAATGTCTACAGCGAGCGCCCCGAGGACTGGAAAGCCAACATGGACCGCCTGAGCCGCAAGCATGCGACGGCGCGGCGGCTGGTGCCGCAGCCGGTCACCGAGCGCGATCCTGAAGCAACGCTCGGGCTGATCAGCTTCGGCTCAAGCGACGGGGCGGTGCGCGAGGCGCGCGACCTGCTGCGTGCCGATGGGCTGGCCACCAGCTACATGCGGCTGCGGGCGCTACCCCTGGGCGAGGCCGCGTGTCACTTCATCGCGCAGCACCGCGCCTGTGTGGTGGTGGAGGCCAACCACGACGGCCAGTTGCGCGACCTGCTGCGTATGCACTGCCCCGAGTATGCCGCGCGCCTGCTGAGCGTGGCCCACAGCGATGGCCTGCCGCTCACGGCGGAATTCGTTGCGGAGGCAGTGCGGCAATTGGAGCACCATCTATGACCACCGCACGCCAGCCCGTCAACGCCCTCGGCCTGACCAAAACGGATTATCGCGGCGCGCCGTCGACGCTCTGCGCCGGCTGCGGCCACGACTCGGTGACCAGCCAGATCATCGCCGCGGCCTTTGAGTTGTCGCTGCCACCCCAGCGGGTGATCCGCATGAGCGGTATTGGCTGTTCGAGCAAGTCGGCGGCCTACTTCCTCGGGCGCTCACACGGCTTCAACTCGCTCCACGGGCGCATGCCGGCGGTGACCACGGGCGCCCACGTCGCCAACCATACGTTGCTCCCGCTCGCGGTGAGCGGCGACGGCGACACGGGCAGCATCGGCCTGGGTGGCTTCAAGCACCTGCTGCGCCGCAATGTGCCGATGGTCTACATCATCGAGAACAATGGCGTCTACGGGCTGACCAAGGGCCAGTTCTCGGCTACTGCCGACGAGGGCGCCAGGCTCAAGCACGCCGGGATCAACGAGCTACCGCCGATCGACCTCTGCACGGAGGCGCTGATCGCCGGCTGCGGGTTTGTGGCCCGCTCATTCGCCGGCGATGCGAAGCAGGTGCGCGAGCTGATCAAGGCAGCCTTCGCCTTCCACGGCACCGCCGTGATCGACGTGATCAGTCCCTGCGTCACCTTCAACAACCATGACGACTCGACCAAGAGCTACGCCTATGGCAAGGCCCACGAGGAGCCGCTCCACGATCTGACCTTCATCCCGCGCTACGAGGAACTGGTCGAGGAGTTTGCACCCGGCGAGGTGCGCGACGTGCGGCTCCACGGCGGCCCGATGATCCGCCTGCGCCGCCTGGCCGCCGACCATGACCCGGCCGACCGCATGGCGGCGATCGCGCTGCTGGAGCACGCGCGGGCCGCAGGTGAGTTCATCACCGGCCTGATCTACCTGAGCGAAGGCCGGCCCACCCTGGCCGAGAGCCTGGGGCTGGGCGCGACACCCCTGGCCGAACTGCCGGCTGATCAGTTGCGCCCATCGCCCGAGCTCCTCGCGGAGTTGAATGGGGAGTTTCGATGAGTGTGGAGTTGTGGAGGTGTTATCGGATCGATCTACGGCTCCACAGCTCTACAGCTCCACAGATCTACAAGGCCAGCACTCCATGCGGCGCATAGGGCACGAGGGGCAGCAGGCGCGGGTCGCCGAGGTTGATGCGGGCCGGCTGTGCGGCGAGCAGCATCGGCACGCCTAGCGCGCGCAGCGACTCTTCCTCATCCTCGGCATCGGGTGGGCGTTCGGTATCCATGTCGCTAATGACCGCCAGTTCGCAGCTATCGAAGGCCACGCCGTGCCGCAGGATGGCGCCGGTAGCGAGGCCGACGACGAGCGCCTCAGCGCCGGGATCGGCGAGCAGCGCGCGCGTCGCCGCAAAGTCGGCGCCGTCGCGCACGCTGGGGCGCACCCCCAGGCCCTCGAATTCGGCCGCAAAGCGCGCGACGCTGGCCGCGCGTCCCGGCCCGCCGGT
>DAOUBZ010000102.1:0-3393 GCA_034432515.1 Chloroflexaceae bacterium
GCATCGTGCCAGCCCGCGCCGCCCCTGCCCTCCATCCCAACCGAAGGGTACCGTATGGCCGCCACTACGCCGCCTGGTCAGCCGACGAGCATCCCCTTTTACCGCGACACGCGGGTCATCGCCATCCTCGTGCAGGTGGCCTTTGCGCTCGTGGTGATCGGGACGTTCTGGTTCCTCTACAGCACCATGATGGACGGGCTGCGGCGGGCCAACCTGCTGCCGAGCTTCGCCTTCCTGCGCCAGCCCGCCGGTTTCCCGATCAGCGAGTCGCCCATTCCTTTTGACCCCTCGCGCACCTACGGCTATGCCTTCCTGGTGGGCATCCTGAATACGCTGCGCGTCGCGGGGGTCGGCATTGTGCTCGCCACCTTGCTCGGCATCGCCCTCGGAATTGCCCGCCTCTCGAACAACTGGCTGCTGCGCAACGTTGCTACCGTCTATGTCGAGATTGTGCGCAACATCCCGCTACTGCTGCAACTCCTGTTCTGGTTCGCCATGACCCAGGCCTTCCCGCGGGTCCAGGAGGCGATCAGCGTCGGTGGTCTGCTCTTTCTGCACAACCGTGGGGTGACGATCGCCTGGCCGCAGGCCAACGCCGACTTCGGCGCGTGGGTGCCCTGGCTCTGGGCCGGCCTGCTGGCCGGGGTGGGCTTCTACATTATGCGGCGCGTGCAGTTTGTGCGGCGCGACCGGCCGGGCGTGGCCCTGCCCTGGGCGCTACTGATCGCCGGTGGGATCGCGCTGCTGGGCTTCGTCGTCACCCGTCTCGTGGCCGGCCAGTGGCCGGTGACACTCGAAATTCCGGAGTTGCAGCGCTTCGGCTTCAGCGGTGGCATTACCCTGACCACCAACTTCGCCGCGCTGCTCTTTGGCCTGGTGATCTACACGGCTACCTTCATTGGCGAGATCGTGCGCAGCGGCATCCAGGCAGTCAACAAGGGCCAGCGCGAGGCGGCCCGCGCCCTGGGCCTGACCAATGCGCAAACCCTGCGCCTAGTGATCTTCCCGCAGGCATTGCGGATCATCATCCCGCCTTTGACCAGCCAGTACCTCAATCTGACCAAGAACAGCTCCCTGGCCGTTGCGATCGGCTTCCCCGATCTCTTCGCGGTGGCCGGCACGACCCTGAACCAGACCGGCCAGGCTGTCCCGGTGATCATGATGGTCATGGCCTCGTACCTCAGCATCAGCCTGCTCACCTCACTACTAATGAACTGGTACAACAAGCGCATGCAGCTCGTCGAGAGGTAACGCATGGCGACAGAAGCCTCCCAGCCCCGGACCCGCGCCCCTCGCCCGAGCATCGGTGCGCTCGAATGGCTGCGCCAAAACCTGTTCAGCAACTGGTGGAACGGCCTGATCAGCCTGATCCTGCTCTTCCTGGTCTTCCAGATCGTCAGCAGCCTGCTGCGCTGGGTCGTCACCACCGAGGGCTGGATCGCCGTGACGAGCAACGTGCGCCTGCTGATGGTCGGCCGCTACCCGCCCGACCAGATCTGGCGCCCCGAGCTGGTGGTGACGCTAATCGTCGTGCTGCTCGGGCTCAGCGGCGGCGTCTGGCGAGGTATCCCGCTCGTGCTCGCCGTCGGTTTCAGCGTGGCCATGCTCGTCCTCGGGCTCATCTCGCTCGCGCTGCCGCCCGACCAGGCGCCGCCGGTCTTCTCAACGCGGCTCTTCCTCTTCGGCGTAGCGGCCCTGGCGGCCCTGGGGATCGCCGCCGGCTGGCGCCTGCGCGAGCCGCTGCGCTGGCCGCTGGTGGCCGGTTGGATCCTGCTCTACCCCGCGGCGATCCTGATCCTGCGCGGCACTAGCGACAACGCGATCGGCACCAACCTCTGGGGCGGGCTGATGCTGACGATGATCCTCGCGGTCAGCGGCATCGTGCTCTCCTTCCCGCTCGGCATCCTGCTGGCGCTGGGCCGGCGCAGCAATCTGCCGGTGATCAAATGGTTCTGTGTCGGCTACATCGAGCTCATCCGCGGCGTGCCGCTGGTGACAGTGCTCTTCATGGCCTCGCTGATGCTGCCGCTGTTCTTGCCCGCCGGCGTGCGGATTGACGCGGTGGTGCGCGCCATCGTCGCCGTCACGCTCTTCAGCGCGGCCTATCTGGCCGAGAACGTGCGCGGCGGGCTGCAGTCCATCCCCAAGGGCCAGACTGAAGCAGCGCGCGCGCTGGGCCTCAATGTGGTGCAGACCACGCTGCTGATCACATTGCCCCAGGCCCTGCGGGCGGTGATCCCGGTGCTGGTCGGCCAGTTCATCGCGCTGTTCAAGGACACCTCGCTGGTAGTGATCATCGGCCTGATGGACCTGCTGGGCGCGGCCCAGGCCGTCTACACCCAGCCCCAGTGGCTCGGCATCCCCGGCGGCGTCTGGCGCGAAACGTTCTTCGTGGTGGCCGGGATCTACTGGATCTTTAGCTTCACCATGTCGCGCAGCGCCCGCCAGATCGAAACCAACATGAATGTGGGCAACCGGTAGGGGCGTGGGACAACCAGGGTTCCCCATTTTTCACATCGAGCGTTTGGAGGCGCCGGCCAATCCATGAATAACCCACAGACTTCAGGCGACGATATCATCATCTGCGAAAACGTCAACAAATGGTACGGCGAGTTTCACGCGCTGCGCGATGTGAGCATGCGCGTGAAGCGGGGCGAGGTGGTAGTGATCTGCGGGCCCTCGGGCAGCGGCAAGAGTACGTTCATCCGCACGATCAACCGCCTGGAGGAGCACCAGGAGGGACGGATCATCGTCGACGGCATCGAGATGACCAACGATATCCGCAACATCGACGCCATCCGCCGCGAGACCGGCATGGTCTTCCAGCAGTTCAACCTGTTCCCCCACCTGACAGTGCTGCAGAACATCACCCTGGCGCCGATCTGGGTGCGCAAGAAAACCCGCGCCGAGAGCGAGTTGCGCGCGCTGGAGTTGCTCGAGCGGGTGGGGATCAAGGAGCAGGCTAAGAAGTACCCCGGGCAACTCTCGGGCGGCCAGCAGCAACGGGTGGCGATCGCCCGGGCGCTGGCCATGAGCCCGCGGATCATGCTCTTCGACGAACCTACCTCGGCCCTCGACCCCGAGATGATCAAAGAGGTGCTCGACGTGATGAAAGAGTTGGCGACCTCGGGCATCACCATGCTTTGCGTAACCCATGAGATGGGCTTCGCCCGCGAGGTCGCCGACCGGGTGGTGTTTATGGACCGCGGGCAGATCGTGGAGGAGAACACGCCGGAGTTGTTCTTCGAGAATCCGCGGCACGAGCGGACGAAGTTGTTTTTGTCGCAGATCCTGTAGGCGGTGTCGCCCCCAGGGCCGGTGGCTACCAGGGGTGGGTTTTTGGGGAGTTGCGCCCCCAGGCCCCACATACCCCACCCCCCTACCCCCTCCCCT
>DAOUBZ010000103.1:0-8497 GCA_034432515.1 Chloroflexaceae bacterium
CGCTGGTGGAGGAGTTGTGGGGCGTCCCGCAGGCTCCGTAGCTATGTCCGGAAGCAAGAACCGCTGAAAGCATCTAAGTGGGAAATGCGCCTCAAGATGAGTGCTCTCGCTGGTTTAGCCAGGTAAGACTCCCAGCAGATGACTGGGTTGAGCGGCTCCCACTGGACGCGGGGCGACCCGTGCAGGTCAGGAGTGCGCACAGTCGAGGGCTTCCCTCCACTGCCGAAAGCAGCGGGGCACCAGTGGTGACCAGGTCACCCCTTTCACGCGCGTCAGTTGGGAGGGTAGGGCAGTCGCCCTCCACCATGGGTGTGTGTCTGGCGCGGTGGTCCCACCCCGTCCCATCCCGAACCGGGTCGTGAAACGCCGCAGCGCCGATGCGACTGGGGCCTGAGCCCTGGGAACGTAGGTCCACGCACCCTTCAACCTGAACGCCGCCAGCCTGTTGGCTGGCGGCGTTTGTGTTTGCCCGCTCGCCGATTACTCGGACGATGGCGCCTCGCTCACCGGGCGCGGCGCCCAACTGGCCCGCAGCAGCGGCCAGGCTTTCCAGATGTACTCGGCCCCAGAGGCCAGCGTCCAGATGACGGCCAGGGCCATCGCAATCCACCAGAGCTCGAGCAGCCCGATCAATGCGCCGCCAAAAAGCGTGCCGAACACCCCGCCGAGCGCCGCGTTGGCCGCCAGTAGCCGCCAGATGATCGCCACGAGCTGGATGACCAGCTTCTGCTTGCCTAGCTGGCCTGCCGAGATCACCACGCCCTCGGCCGCGGCAAACGAGCGTAGCCCCGAGACGATGAATTCGCGCACGATGATCACAAAGGCGACCCAGCCTGAGATCAGGCCCGTCTGTACCATCGGGAGCAACGCCCCGGTAATGAAGATCTTGTCGCTGATCGTGTCGAGGAAGATCCCCAGCGGCGAGACAACCTTGAGCCGGCGGGCGATCTTGCCGTCGGCCATGTCGCTCAGCGCCATGACCACCAGCAGCACGACGGCCCAGAGGTAGGCGCCGGGCTGCTGAAGCAGCACCAGCCAGACGAGCAGCGGGGTCGTGACGATCCGAAAGAGGCCGAGGAAGTTCGGGATACTGCGGGCGCTGATGGGCATAGCTACATCCTCACGTGGTGACTCGCCCGGCGACGATCCCATCGCTACCGCGATTATAACACAGGCTTCTGCAGCACTCTCAAGCCCAGAAACTGCCGTGTGGTATAATCGCTCGTAGGAGGCGACCCGGGCGGACGATCGGTCCGTTCCCCGTTGCCGCACATCGCGATCTGCGCAGCGCCGGGTGCTGCTGGCTCCCCCTTCCGGCTCTGGCAGCACGGGCGCGCCAGCGCCGTGAATACGACCGGCACCACCGCCGGTGCGGCATACAGCGTGTATGGTAGCGATCTTAGAGCAACTCAACCAGCTGCTCTCAGCAGCCGTTTTGATTGTTACATTTTCACTGCTGGCGTACATCGTCATGCAGAACTGGCGCAACGATATCGCCAGGGCTCTGCTGGTCCTGCTGGCCGGGGTGGTCGTGGTCTATGGCGGCGACCTGCTGCTGGCCCGGGCCAATCGCGACAGTACGCTGGAGTTTCTCGGGCGCGCCCAGTGGCTCGGCATCGCCGTGGTCCCCGCTGGTTATATTCACCTCGCCAATGGGCTGCTCGGCCTCGGCAACCGCCAGCACTTCGCGCAGCGCTACCGCTGGCTGGTCTACCTGGCCTACCTTGGCAGCCTCTGCTTCTTCTTGCTGGTTGCGCTCGGCACCCAGCTAATTGTGCGGAGTGGCCTGCCCAGCGGCCCGATCGCCCAGTTCCGGCCCGGGCCGCTGTTCTGGTCCTACAGCCTGTTCTTCCTCGTCGGGGCGGCGACCGCCCTGGTGGCGATCATCCATTCGCAACGCAGCGCGCTCACCTTCACCCAGCGGCGCCGCCTCACCTACCTGGGCGCGACCTTCGCCGCACCGGGCATCGGGGTCTTCCCCTTCCTGGTGATCGGGGCGCCCAATGTCGCGCCAGCCAGCACCATCCTCCTGCTCCAGGCCCTCGCCAGCCTGACCGTGATGGTCATGCTTACGGTGATGACCTACAGCGTGGCCTTCCAGGGTGTGCTGCTGCCCGACCGGCTAATCAAGCAGGATTTTCTGCGCTGGTGGCTCTATGGGCCCTTCATCGGCGTGACGATCATCCTCTTTATGCAGGCGGTGCCGTTCTTCGAGGGGCTGCTCGGCTTTCCCAAAGATACGCTGCTCACCTTCGGCGTGATGCTGATGACCGTGCTGATGCCGCTCTTTGTCAGCCGGGTCAAGCCCTACCTCGATGCGCTCGTCTATATGCAGGACCACGAGGAGATCGACTATCTGCGCAACCTGCCGCGCAGCACCTTCACGCGGGCCGACCTGCGCACTCTGCTCGAGAATGCCCTGGTGGCGGTCTGTGGCGCGCTCAAGGTGGAGACGGGTTTCGTGATCGCGCCGGGCGACGGTGGCTATACCATCCGCGCCGTGTGCGGCCCGCGCAACCAGGTGAAGCGCTTCGTGGCCGAGTATCCGCTGAGCGAACTGGTGCCCCAGCTGGAGCACTTGCCGCACCAGCCGCGCAATAGCCTGCCCTCAACCGATGCGTTCCTCTCCTGCGGCGGCTTCTCGCTGCTGCCCCTGCATAGCCCCGACGGGCTGTTTCTGGGTGCGCTCGCCGTGGCCTCGCCCCCCGAGCAACTCCAGCGCGACGGCAGCCTGCCGCCCGAGACACGGCAGCTGATCAGCGTGCTCGCCCACCAGATGGAACTGGCCCTCTCGACGGTGCAGATGCAGCAGCGTATCTTCGATACGCTGCGCGGCCTCGGCCCCGAGATGCAGTCGCTCCAACAGCTGGCCAGCCGGCTCGAACAGGCCACACCGGCCACGCTCGCCGAGATCGACGGCGATATCGTGATGCAGCCGGAGTTCCCGCAACTGGTCAAAGATGCCCTGACCCAGTTCTGGGGCGGGCCCAAGCTCGCCGAGAGCCCGCTCCTCGAGATGCGCTCGGTGCGCCGCCTGCTGCAGAGCCAGGGCGGCAGCCCGACCCGCGCACTGCAGATGGTGCTGCGCCAGGCGATCAGCAACCTGCGTCCCGACGAGCAGCTCGACCCGTCGGCCCAGGAGTGGCTGCTCTATAACCTGCTCGAAGGTCGCTTCCTGCAGCGCAAGACAGTGCGTGATGTGGCCAATCGCCTGGCGATGAGCGAATCGGACTTCTATCGTAAGCAGCGCGTCGCTATCGAGGAGGTGGCACGGCAGCTGGCGCTGATGGAGCATAACGAACGCTGAGCCCGGGGTGATTTGACACCCCCCTGGCAATCGAGTATACTCCGCGGCACCGGGTTAACCTGAGATTAAGAGGCCAAGCGGCGCAGCTGAACTGGAGGGCACGAGGCCCTGCCCGTCAGCGACGTGCCGTTTGTTGTTGCGGCGCGGATGGCGGTGACGGGGCCGCCGTTCGCGCCGCGTGTCGTTTTCGCCCGCGCAGACATGCGAAAGAGGAACCCGATGCGACAGACACCCTTGCGGATCCTGGCGCTGCTGCTGCTGGCCACCGGCCTGCTGGCAGCCTGTGGCCAGCAGCCGGCCATGCAGCCCACCAGTGCCCCCCCCACCGAACAGCCCACCAGCGCCCCCGCCACTACACAGCCCACCAGCGCCCCCGCCGCTGCGCAGCCCACCAGCGCCCCCGCCGCCGAGGAGTACGTCTTCGGCATGGTGCTCGTTGGCCCGATCAACGACGGCGGCTGGAACCAGGCCCACTTTGAGGGCGCGAAGTATGTCGAAGAGCAGGTCCCCGGAACACGCCTGATCTACATCGACAAGGTTAACCCGGCTGACCGGCCCAATGTGCAGGTTGAACAGGCGATCGAAGAATTGATCGGTCAGGGTGCGAAATTTGTGATCACGAACTCGGCTGAATTCGCCGACGGCAGCACGATTGCCGCGGAAGCCCACCCGGAGGTGTACTTCCTGCACGCCTCGGGCGACGCCGTGCTCCGAGGCGTGGCGCCGAGCAATCTGACTAACCTGATGGGACGCATGGAGTATGGCAAGATGATCGCCGGCTGCGCGGCGGCCCTGCAGAGTGAGGCCGGGAAGCTGGCCTACCTCGGCCCGCTGATCGACCCGGAGACGCGCCGGCTGGTCAACTCCGCCTACCTGGGCGCAAAGTACTGCTGGGAGACCTACCGCGGCCAGCCCGCCGACAGCCTGGCATTCAAGGTGACCTGGATCGGCTTCTGGTTCAACATCCCCGGTGTGACCCTTGATCCGACCAAGGTGGCGACCGACTTCATCAATGAAGGCTACGACGTGATCATCTCGGGCATCGACACCACCGAGGGCCTCGTCGAGGCGAACAAGGCGAGCCAGGCCGGCAAGAAGGTCTGGGCGGTGCCCTACGACTTCCGTGGCGCATGCGCGCAGGGCGAGGCCGTCTGCCTGGGCGTGCCCTTCTTCAACTGGGGCCCGCGCTATGCCGAGATCATCGCCGACGCCAGGGCCGGTACGTTCACCTCCCAGTGGGAGTGGATCGGCCCCGACTGGAGCGATATCAACAACCCCGAGACGAGCATGATCGGCTTTGAGCGGGGCCCGGCCCTGACCGCTGAAAACGCCGCCACGCTGGACGAGTTCATTGGCAAGCTGGCCGATGGCAGCCTGAACCTCTTCAGCGGGCCACTGAACTACCAGGACGGCAGCGTCTTCGTCGCCGCCGGGCAGACGGCCGACGACAAGACGATCTGGTTCACCGAGCAACTGCTCGAGGGTATCGAGGGGCAGAGCGCCCCGTAGGATGGAGGTCTCCGTCCATAACCTGAGCAAGGCCTTCGGGGCGGTGCGGGCCAACGACGACCTGACCCTGAGCTTCGCCGCGGGCCAGATCCACGGCGTGCTGGGCGAGAACGGGGCGGGCAAGAGCACGCTGATGAAGCTCGTCTCGGGCTTTCTCCGCCCCGACAGCGGCAGCATCCGCTTCGATGGACGCGAGGCCAGCCTGCGCGGCCCCGGTGATGCGCTGCGGGCCGGGGTGGGTATGGTCCACCAGGACCCGCTGGACCTGCCGGCGTTCACCGCCCTGGAGAACCTGCTATGCGCCGCCCCGCGGGGGGCCATCCGCTCGCGGGCCGCGGGGCGACAGCTGCTGATTGAACTGGCCGGACGGCTCGGCTTCACCGTCGAGCCCGACGCGCCCCTGGCCAGCCTGACGGTGGGCCAACGCCAGCAACTGGAGATCATCCGCCTGCTGGCGTGCGGGGCGCGCGCCCTCATCCTCGACGAACCGACGACCGGTATCACCGCCGCGCAGACGCGCGCGCTCTTCGCGGCTCTGCGCCGCCTCGCCGCCGAGGGCAGTACCGTGCTCTTCGTCTCGCACAAGCTTGAGGAAGTGGCGGAGCTCTGCGACACGGTCTGTGTATTGCGCGCCGGGCGGCTGGTGGGCGAGCAACTGCCGATGCCCGTGCCGCAGCGCAAGCTCCTGGAACTGATGTTCGGTGCCGCGGCAGAGGTGAGTGGCCCAGCCGCGGAGCAGCCCTCCGCCACTCCAGCGGAACCGGAGCGCGCCGGCGCGGGCGCGGCTGTCTGGCAACTCGCAGGGGTGAGCGCGCGTGCGGGGAGCGTGGCGCTGCGCGATTTGAGCCTGAGCATCCCGGCGGGGCGCATCGTGGGCCTGGCCGGCCTGGACGGCAGCGGCCAGCAGATCCTGCTGCGCCTGCTGACCGGACGCATGCGCCCGGCGACGGGTCGCATCCTGGTGAATGGCAGGGAGCTCGGCGGCGCCGGGAGCCGGGCCTACCGCGCCGCCGGGGTGGAGTATCTGCCCGCCGACCGGCTGAGCGAGGGTATGATCGGCGCACTGTCGCTCAGCGAGCACTTTGCGCTGCTCCAGGCCGGGGCGCTGGTCGATCAGCGCGCCGCGGAGCGGGCCGCACGTGTGGCGATTGCGGACTATGCGATCAAGGCCACGCCGGTGACGCCGATCAGTGCGCTCTCGGGCGGCAACCAGCAGCGCGCGCTGCTCGCCCTGATCCCGCCGGACTGTCGCGGCATCGCGTGCGAGCAGCCGACGCGCGGGCTGGATGTGGCCTCGGCGCAGGCGATCTGGCGCCGGCTGCTGGAGCGACGGGCAGCCGGGTGTGCGATCGTCTTCGCCTCGGCTGATCTCGACGAGCTCATCGCCTACAGCGACGAGGTGCTGGTCTTCTTTGCCGGGCGCGTCTCAGCCCCGCTCCCCCGGGCAGAGCTCAGCGTGGCGCGCCTCGCCGAACTGATCGGCGGCGTGGGCTTTGGCGGCGTGTGAGGGGAGCGAGGCGCCATGCAATCGCAGGAGCTCAACCTACAGCCGGAGCCTGGTCGCAAGCGGGTGTCTGGCGCGTGGTGGGCCGCCTTGCGCCTGCCGCTGCTCGCGCTGGGCGGGGCGCTGGCGCTGACCACGCTGGTCCTGCTCAGCAGCGGGGTATCGCCGCTGCAGGCCTATCGCATCCTGATCTTCGGCGCGTTCAGCACGCCGGTGCGCTTCAGCGACATGATCATGCTGGCGGCGCCGCTGCTGCTCTGTGCGACGGGTCTCACGCTCACCTTCAGCGCGGGATTGTACAACCTCGGCGTGGAGGGGCAACTGGCGCTCGGCGCGGTGGCGGCGATGCTGCCGCTGCGACTGTTCCCGGAGCTCCCGCCACCGCTGCTCTGGTCGCTCTGCTTCGCCTGCGCGGCGGCCGGCGGGGCGCTCTGGGCATTGCTTGCCGCAGGGCTGCGGCTCTATGCTGGGGTCAGCGAGATCTTCGCCGGGCTGGGGCTCAACTTCCTGGCCAGCGGGCTGGCGCTCTACCTGGTGCTGGGGCCGTGGCGGCGCAGCGGCAGCGCCTCGATGTCGGGGACCGACCTGCTGCCGCGCGAGCTCTGGTTGCCAACGCTGGGCTCGCTGCGGCTGGCGCCGCTGGCGCCGCTGGTGGCCCTGCTCGCCCTCGCCCTGGTCTGGTGGGCTTTACGGCGAACCCGCTGGGGCCTGGAACTGCGCGCGGTGGGCCTGAACGGTGTTGCCGCCGACCGGCTTGGAGTACCGGCCCAGCGGCGCACCGCCGAGGCGATGGCGGGCTGTGGGGCGCTGGCAGGCATGGCCGGGGCCATCCAGGTGCTCGGCGTCTTCCATCAACTCATCCCGAACATCTCCAGCGGAGTCGGCTTGCTTGGGCTCCTGGTGGCCCTGCTGGTGCGCGCCGATCCGCGCTGGGTGCTGCCGGTAGCGGTAGTCTTCGCCAGCTTCACCGTGGGCAGCGTGCAGCTACCGCTGGCCCTCGGCGTGGACAGCAGCATCGCCGGGGTGTTGCAAGGCGCGCTGGTGCTGTTTGCGCTGCTGGCCCGGGGCCTGAGCCGGAGGGTGACACAGTGACCCGGGGAGGCGGGCGATGGACCAGGTGACGATCTTCCTGGCGGCGGTGCTGGCGGGTGCGGCGCCGCTGATCTTCGCCACGATGGGCGAGACGCTCACCGAGCGCGCAGGGGTGATCAACCTGTCACTGGATGGGACGATCCTGCTGGCGGCGATGATCGCCTTTGCGGTGGCGCTGAACACTGATAGCCTGCTGCTGGGCTTCGGGGCGGCGGCGCTGGTCGGGGCGCTGATCGCGCTGGTGCTCAGCTTCCTCAGCCTGAGCCTGCGCCAGTCCCAGACGGCGGTGGGCTTTGTGCTGGCCCTGCTCTGCACCGAGCTCTCGTCGTTCCTGGGGGCGCCGTTCGTGCGCGTGCCGGGGCCGTCGGTACCCTTCATGCCGATCCCGGGGCTGGCCAGCCTGCCGCTGATCGGGCCGATCTTCTTTCGCCACGACCTGGCGATCTACGCGAGCCTGCTGCTCGTGCCGCTGATCTGGTTGCTGCTCTTCCAGACGCGGGCGGGGCTGACCCTGCGCGCCCTTGGCGAGCGGCCCCAGGCGGCCTTCGCCCGCGGGGTGCCGGTGGTGCCGACACGCTACCTGGTGACGGTCGTGGGCGGGGCGCTGGTCGGCATCGCCGGCGCGGTCTACTCGCTCGACCTGAAGCAGGGCTGGAGCTACCGGCACACCTTCGGCGCGGGCTGGATCGCGCTGGCGATCGTGATCTTCGGCGGCTGGCGGCCCTGGCGGGTTGCGCTCGGCTGCTACCTCTTCGCCGCGCTCGAGATCATGGCGCTGCGGATGCAGAGTGTTCTGCCGGGGGTGCCGACCCAGGTCTTCCAGGTAGCACCCTTCGCGCTCATGATCGTAGTGCTGGCCCTGGTCAACCTCACCGGCAACCCACGGGTAACGCGGCGGATCGGTAGCTTACCGCCCGGGCTACGGCAGCCGGTGCAGGCGCTGGTCAGCCGGATCAGCGCACCACCACCCGCCGCGCTCGGGCAGCCCTTCGAGCGGCCATAGGCCGTGGTTCAGGAAGAGCTCGAGTCACCGATCCCAGGCCTGAGAGAGGGGGGTATATTGTCGGCGTTGCGATGCGCCAGCT
>DAOUBZ010000104.1:0-5248 GCA_034432515.1 Chloroflexaceae bacterium
TGATCAAGAAGCATGTGCCAATGGTGCCCATCGCCCACGGCGGCTCGGGCGTGGCCTACAAGGCCGATGTCAAGGGCGCCTTCGCCAGCCCGCTGGGCAACGAGTACTTCGCCGTGATGGACCCCGGTGGTCGCGACACCTTCGTCTGGATGCAGAACGGCGAGCCGGCCGGCATCTACTGCGCCGACGAGACCGACGGCGAGGCCCTGCGCGTCTGCGAGCAGGTGACCGAGGGCCTGCTGGCCTACGAGATCGGCGGCACCGAGGTGGGCCCCGGCCTGGCCGAAGAGTGCACCGCCAACGCCGACCTGACCGAGTGGACCTGCAAGCTCCGCTCGGGCGTGAAGTTCCACGACGGCTCCGAGCTCGACGCCAACGACGTCGTGATGTCCTGGGCCGTGCAGTGGGACGCCGCCAATCCGCTCCACAAGGGCCGCGACGGCAGCTTCACCTACTTCTCGTCGCTCTGGGGTGGTTTCCTGAACGCCCCGGCAGAGTAAGCGGGGTGGGGAAACCCATGTTTCCCCAGGCCCCTTCTTGCCAGGTGGGAAGGCACGGCCCCCTCCCAGCACCCCCGTGGGGAGGCGCCAGACTCCCTCCCCCAGCGGAGGAGGGTTGGGGAGGGGGCCGAACGCCACGAATGGCGCAAAGACGCAAAGCGTTGCAATCAGCACCACCAGCCCCTTGCGTCTTTGCGCCTTCACGTCAGCCGCTCTGAGAAACGTCCTGACCCCGAACGAGGACCATGCTCCGTTACACCATCCGTCGTCTCATTGTGGCCGTGCCGGTGCTCTTCGGAGTGCTGGTCGTAACCTTCTTCCTGGTGCGCATGATCCCGGGGGACCCCTGCACGGCGCAGCTTGGCGAGAAGGCCACCGAGGCGATCTGCGCCAAGTTCAACGCCGATAAGGGCCTCGATAAGCCGATCCCCGTACAGTTCGGCATCTACATTCGCGATGTGTTGCAGGGCGATCTGGGCACCTCCATCCGCTTCAACCGCCCCGTCACCCAACTGGTCGCCGAGCGCCTGCCGGTCACGCTCGAGCTCGGCTTCTTCGCGCTGCTGCTGGCCTGCATCGTTGGGGTGCCGTTGGGCATCATCGCCGCGCTGCGTCGCAACTCGGCGATCGACGTGGCAACCATGGTCGGCTCGAACATCGGCGTCTCGATGCCGGTCTTCTGGCTGGGGCTCATGCTGGCCTACATCTTCGCCCTGCTGCTCAAAGACACGCCCTTCCAGCTACCGCCCTCGGGCCGCCTGACCGCGGGCGTCACCAGCGTGCCGTTCTACGTGGTCTGGGGCTGGGAGGTCGACCTGAAATCCGGCTTCGGGCAGGTCCTGCAGTTCTTCGCCAACATGTACCTGTTCAACAGCCTGATCACCTTCCAGTGGGAGGTGTTCTGGGAAGCCCTGCGCCACCTGATCCTGCCCGCGATGGCGCTCGGCACCATCCCGATGGCGATCATCGCGCGGATGACCCGCTCCTCGATGCTGGAGGTGCTCGGGCGCGACTATGTGCGCACGGCGCGCGCCAAGGGCCTGGCCGACTTCGTGGTGACCATCCGCCATGCCCTGCGCAATGCCCTGCTGCCGGTGGTGACGATCATCGGCCTGCAGCTTGGCACGATCTTCAGCGGCGCCGTGCTTACCGAGACGATCTTCAACCTCGCCGGGGTGGGCCGCATCCTCTACGACGCGATCTCCACCCGCGACTACCCGATCATCCAGGGCTTCACCCTGACGATCGCCTTCAGCTATGTGATGGTCAATTTGCTGGTTGATCTTTCGTATGGCTTGCTCGATCCTAGGATAAGATATTAATTGAAACTATGAGCAGCACGACCACCACCGTTGAGCCGATCACGCTGATCAGCCCCGTGCGCCCGGCCGAGGGGCCGTGGCTGCGGGCCTGGCGCCAGTTTATCCGCCAGCGCTCGGCGATCATCGGCATGGTGATCATCAGCATGCTGGCCTTCACCGCGATCTTCGCCCCGCTGATCGCGCCCTACGGCCCCACCGACGTGCTGCTGGGCAAGGTCGAGGGCATCAAGAAGCGCTCCGCGCCGTGCATCCATATGTTCGGCTGCCCGACCGACCAGCCCCAGCACATTATGGGTGTGGACGGCAACTTCCGCGACCTGTTCAGCCGCGTCATCTACGGCGCCCGGCTCTCGCTGCTGATCGGCTTTGTGACCGTGACGATCTCGGTGGTGATCGGCGTGGTGCTGGGGGCGGTGGCGGGCTTCGTGGGCGGCTGGGTCGACAATATCATCATGCGCGTGCTCGATGTGGTGCTGGCTTTTCCCTTCCTGCTGCTGGCGATCGCGATTGTCAGCGTGCTCGGCCCGGGGCTGATGAACGCCATGCTCGGCATCGCGATCGTCTCCATCCCCGCCTACGCCCGTGTGATCCGCGCCAGTGTGCTCTCCGCCCGCGAGGAGGAGTACGTCCTGGCGGCACGCACGATCGGCCTGGGGCCGATGGGCATGCTCTTCGGGCATATTCTGCCCAACGCCATCTCGCCACTGATCGTGCAGGCCACCCTGGGCATCGGCACGGCGATCATCGAGGTGGCCGCGCTCTCCTTCCTTGGCCTCGGCGCCCAGCCCCCCACCCCCGAGTGGGGCTCGATGCTCAGCGCCGAGCGCAACCAGGTCTTCACCGCACCGCACCTCGTCTTCTTCCCCGGCCTGGCGATCATGCTCACCGTGCTCGGCTTCAACCTGCTCGGCGACGGCCTGCGCGACGCCCTCGACCCTCGGCTCAAGCGTTAGCGCCCTGAGCAGCTTTTCTTAGGAGTTTCCCATGCCCGTCAATCCACAAGACGACCCCTACTACCGGCTGCGCCACTCCCTGGCCCACGTGATGGCCCAGGCGGTGCTCGAGATCTTCCCCGAGGGCAAGGTTGCCATCGGCCCGCCGATCGAGCACGGCTTCTACTATGACTTCGACCTGCCCCGGTCGCTCACCCCTGACGACCTGGACGAGATCGAGGCCCGCATGCGCCGCATCATCAGCGGCAACTATCCCTTCATCTACCGCGTGGTCAGCCCTGAGGAGGCCCGCCAACTCTTCAAGGACCAGCCCTACAAGCTGGAACTGATCGAGGGCCTGGCCCAGGGCGCCGATGAGTATGGCGAACTGCATCCCGGCACCAATGGCGGTACCGTGATCTCCACCTACCGCCAGGATAGCTTCGAGGATCTCTGCCGCGGCCCCCATCTTGAGCATACCGGCCAGATCGACCCGGAGGCCTTCAAGCTCATGAGCATCGCCGGCGCCTACTGGCGCGGCAATGAGAAGAACCCCCAGCTTCAGCGTATCTACGGCACGGCCTGGAACAGCAAGGCCGAGCTCGACCAGTACCTCTGGCGCCTCGAAGAGGCGAAGAAACGCGACCATCGCCGCCTCGGCAAGGAGCTCGACCTGTTCAGCATCTCTGATGAAGTTGGCCCCGGCCTGATCCTCTGGCACCCGAAAGGCGCGATGATCCGCGTTATCGCCGAGGACTTCGCCCGCCAGGCGCATCTTAACGCCGGCTATGAGTGGGTCTTCTCGCCCCATATCGGCCGCGCCCACCTCTGGGAGACCTCGGGCCACCTCGATTTCTACAAAGAAAACATGTATTCGCCAATGGATATCGAAGGTGAGGCGTATTATGCCAAGCCGATGAATTGCCCCTTCCATATCCAGATCTACAAGACCCATCTGCGCTCCTACCGCGACCTGCCGCGCCGCTATGCCGAGTATGGCACCGTCTATCGCTACGAGATGAGCGGGGTGCTCCACGGGCTGACCCGCGTCCGTGGGTTCACGCAGGACGATGCCCATATCTTCTGCCGCCCGGACCAGGTCGAGGATGAGATCAGCCGCGCGCTCGAGTTCTCGCTCTATGTGCTGCGGGCCTTCGGCTTGAATGAGTTTACCGCCTACCTCTCGACCCGCCCCGAGAAGTTTGTCGGCCGCCCCGAGGACTGGGAGCGCGCCACCGCCGCCCTCGAACGGGCGGTTGAGGCCCACGCCCTGCCCTATCAGCGTGACGAGGGCGGTGGCGCCTTCTATGGCCCGAAGATCGACCTGAAGGTGCACGACGCCCTGGGCCGCGAGTGGCAACTGAGCACCATCCAGTTCGACTTCAATCTGCCCGAGCGCTTTGGCCTCGAGTATATCGGTGAGGACGGCCAGCCGCACCGGCCCTACATGGTCCACCGCGCGCTTATGGGCAGTATGGAACGCTTCTTCGGCGTGCTGATCGAGCACTTCGCCGGTGCCTTCCCGCTCTGGCTTGCGCCCGTCCAGGCAACACTCATCCCGATCACCGACAAGCAGATGGCCTATGCCGAGCAGGTGCGCCAGCAACTCGTGGCCGCCGGCCTGCGGGTCGAGATTGACGACAGCCGCGACCGCATGCAGGGCAAGATCCGCCGCGCCCAGTTGCAGAAGATTCCCTACATGCTTATAATCGGCGCCAAAGAGCAGGAGGCTGGCGCCGTGGCGGTTCGTATGCGCTCTGGCGAGGATCTGGGGCCCATGCCGCTCGCCGACTTCGTCGCGCGCGCCGTGCAGGAAGTGCAGACCCGGGCGTAGGCGCAGCGAGCTGCGCGTAGGGGAAGAACTATGACGGTAGAGACCGACGCGCTTACCGAGGCTGCCTTGCGGTTTAGTGAGGCCATCCGCGCCGAACGCACCAGCACGCTCGATGCGCTGGCGCGCGAACGACAGGCTGCCCTGCAGATCATCGACGCGCTCAAGCAGGAGGCGGCCCGCCGCCGCGAGGCGGCCTCGGGCCGCTTCTTCGTCGGCATGCTGATCGGTGTCACTGCCGGCGCGGTGGCCGTCTATGTGATCAACCAGCGGACCAGCGAGGAGGCCCGCCTCGGCCTCACCGCCTCCCCCCAACCCCGCGGCCCCTCGCTCGCCGAACGCTTCCGCGCCGCCGTCGATACCGGCCGCACCGTCGCTCAGAGCCGCGAAGCCGAGCTCTGGCAGCGCTACCGCCAGAGTCTTACCGAGGCCTTCAAGCCGCCGCAGCCGCCCGAGGAGCCGCTCTTTTGAACAGGATGGCTGCGCTGCTCCGAGAACGTTGCATCAGTCCTGGCGCCGTGGCATGGTACTACAACGAAGGTTGGCCGTCTGCCGCATCAGTACGCTGTACCCCTGTCACCCTGAGCGGAGGCGTAGCCGGAGCGAAGGGTCTCGGTGTGGCATCACCGCCGGGATTCCTCGCGGAGGTTCCCCTGAGCCCTT
>DAOUBZ010000105.1:0-5166 GCA_034432515.1 Chloroflexaceae bacterium
TCTGGCGGGCCAGATCGTCGCGCAGCAGGTCAAGCTCCTGCACCACCCTCAGCCGCGGCAGCGGCGCATAGCCGGCGAACAAACCGGTCCCGGGGTCGCGCACTTCCCGGACCAGCGGATCGCTGCCCATCACGACCAGACGCCAGGGCAGGGCGGGATCGGGCGGCTCAGGGAGGGGCGCATTCGGCACTTCGCGCACGAAGAGATAGTTAAAGATCAGATACTCATCGCCGTCGTGCAGGTATTCCCACGGAATAGCCGCCAGTTCAGGGTCATCGGTCTGGATCGCGATCAGACTGTCGTCATGAGGCGCACGCGGCAGCGCAGCAAGCATCGCGCGCAGCGTATCGTCGCCGAGTGCGGCAAAGAGGCGCCGGCCATACGCCAGCGGATCACTCGGCACGGGGCGCTGCGCGAAGAGCGGTTGATCCACCAGGAGCGCAGCCGGCTCGAAGGAGGTGAGCGGCTGGCCGTTCATGTGTGCTTCTGCGCGGTCGCTGGCCGTTCGCTGCAAGGAGATCGTGATCGGCATGCGTTCCTTCCAGGCTGATCCGTTCTGCTCGATGACCAATGAAAATAATCGGGCAGTCTGGTGTGAATATGGTGAGTATAACACGTGAAGATTACAGATTGGAGAAAGGAAATCAATCGGCAATCGGCAATCGGCCGTCTGGGTGCACGAACGAATGGAGGAGAAGCGCGATGATAACGGTTGCACGGAGTCAGATTCGGCGCTGGCCGCTGGTAAGCTTTTTCATCCTGGCGTGTCTATTCACCTGGCTCATCGCCCTACCGCTCGGTCTCCTGGCGCAGCGAGGCGTGGACTCCGGTCTCTTCGCGCTGCACTACCTCACGGCCTACGGCCCGGCGCTGGCAGCGTTTGTGGTACTCATTGCCGAGGGCGACCCTGGCAGCGCGCTGGCGACGCTGCGCAAGCGCTTCACCCGGCCCTTTGCGCTCCAGTGGGCCATAGTTGGGGCCGGCTTGCCGATACTCCTCTTTGCAGGCGCTGCGCTTCTCCAGTGGATCAGCAGCGGGGCCTGGCCCGACCTGAGCCTGATCGGGCGGGTTGATTTCCTTCCGCCGCTGGCGCCAGGCGTCGCGATCCTCCTCTGGCTGGTGACCTTCGGGCTCGGTGAAGAACTCGGCTGGCGCGGCTTTGCCCTCCCGGAGCTTTTGCAGCGCACCGGCCCGATCCGCGCCTCGCTCATCCTTGGCGGATGCTGGGCGCTCTGGCACGTACCGTTCTTCCTCTATCAGCCATCGTATCAGATGATGGGCTGGGCTGGTCTGCCCGTGCTGGGACTGAGCTTCGTGGCGACCGCGCTGGTCTTCACGTGGCTGCTGGTGGGCGCGCGCGGCAACCTCATTCCATCGGTGCTGTTCCATACCGGATTCAATGTCATCACCGGTTCAGCCGTCGGTGCAGGCCTGGTGGCGGCAGTGATGAGCGCCGCGGTATGGATCGGCGCGCTGGCGCTCCTGATCTGGTGGAACGCGCGACCAGCGGATTCTGCGCGCGGGGTTGCCTGAGTCGTTTGACAGGCGAGGAACCACCCCTTCCGCGGCGGCGTTGCCATCCTCCTGGCACTCCTGGTGAAAGAGTGCTAAAATAGGGCTTGACAAAACCAGTACAGTTGGGTACTATACACGGCGGCTAGCACTCGTTGATCGAGACTGCTAACCGCTTTCCTGTTCAGCCGTACCATTTCTGTTGATGGAGGGATTGCAGCTATGGCCGACTTCCGCATCCGGCCCCTCGGCGACCGCGTGGTGGTCAAGCCGATGGAGCGCGAGGAGAGGACCAAGGGTGGCATCTTCTTGCCCGACACCGCCAGCAAGGAGCGCCCCATGGAGGGCACGGTGCTCGCCGTGGGCGAGGGCCGCCGCGATGACAACGGGAAGCTCATCCCGATGAACGTCAAGGCCGGCGACAAGGTGCTGTTCGCCAAGTACAGCGGCACCGAGTTCAAGATCGACGACGTTGAGTACCTCATCCTCTCGGAGAAGGACGTCCTCGGTATCGTCCAGGACTGAGCGCCTGTCCAGCCAGGCGCAGATGCACGACACACGCTGAAGCTTTAGCTTAAGGAGATACCCGGTCTATGCCGAAGCAGCTCTACTTCAACGAAGAGGCGCGCCGCGCGCTCAAGCGTGGCGTTGACCTGGTCGCCGATGCGGTGAAGACCACCCTCGGGCCCCGCGGGCGCAACGTCGCCATCGACAAGAAGTTCGGTTCGCCCACGGTTACCCACGACGGTGTGACCGTCGCCAAGGAGATCGAACTGAAGGACCCCTTTGAGAACATGGGCGCCCAGTTGCTCAAGGAGGCGGCCACCAAGACCAATGATGTTGCCGGCGATGGCACGACCACTGCGACCGTGCTGGCCCAGTCGATTGTCAATGAGGGCCTCAAGGTCGTCGCTGCCGGCGCCAACGCGATGCTGCTCAAGCGCGGCCTCGATCGCGGCGCCGAGGCCCTGGTCGCCACCATCAAGGCCAGCGCCACCCCGGTACGCGATCGCGCCGACATCGCCCACGTGGCCACCAACTCCGCCGCCGATACCGAGATCGGTGAGCTGATCGCCGAGGTCATGGAGAAGGTTGGCAAGGACGGTGTGATCACGGTCGAGGAGTCCAAGGGTGTTGCCTTCGAGAAGGAGTACACCGAGGGCATGCAGTTCGACCGTGGCTACATCTCGGGCTACATGGTCACCAATGTCGAGCGCCAGGAGGCCGAGCTCGACGACCCCTACATCCTGATCACTGACAAGAAGATCAGCAGCATCCAGGACATTCTCCCGGTGCTCGAGAAGGTTCTGCAGGTCACCAAGAACTTCGTGATCATCGCCGAGGATGTGGACGGCGAAGCACTGGCCACCCTGGTGGTCAACAAGCTGCGCGGAACGATCAATGCCCTGGCGGTGAAGGCCCCCGGCTTCGGCGACCGGCGCAAGGCGATGCTGCAGGATATCGCCATCCTCACCGGCGGCACGGTGATCAGCGAGGAGATCGGGCGCAAGCTCGATAGCGCGACGATCGAAGACCTGGGCCGCGCCCGCAAGGTGGTGGCAACCAAGGACGATACGACCATCGTCGAGGGCAAGGGCGACGAGGCGGCCATCCGGGCCCGCATCGAGCAGATCCGCGCGCAGATCGAGACCACGACCAGCGACTTCGACCGCGAGAAGCTGCAGGAGCGCCTGGCCAAGCTGGCCGGTGGCGTGGCGGTGATCAAGGTCGGCGCAGCCACCGAGCCCGAGCTCAAGGAGAAGAAGCACCGCGTCGAGGATGCCCTCTCGGCGACCCGCGCGGCGGTCGAGGAGGGCATCGTGCCCGGTGGTGGCGTCAGCCTGATCAACGCGATCAGCGCGCTCGACAGTGTCAAGATCGCCCACGATGACGAGAAGGTCGGCCTGCAGATCCTGCGCCGGGCGCTTGAGGAGCCGCTGCGCATCCTGGCCCGCAACGCCGGCGAGGACGGCTCGGTGATCATCGCCAACGTGCGCCGCATGCAGGAGGAGACGGGCGATAAGACCCTCGGCTACAACGTGCTGACCGGCGAGTACGGCAGCATGATCGAGCAGGGGATCATCGACCCGGTGAAGGTGACCCGCAGCGCGGTGCAGAACGCGGTCTCGATCGCGGGTATGATCCTCACCACCGAGGCGCTGATCACCGACCTGCCCGAGGAGAAGGCCCCGGCCGCCGGCGGTATGCCCGGTGGGATGGGCGGCGGGATGGACTTCTAGCGCCCTGCGCAGCCGTCAGGCCGAAGGACTGGCTGCACCAGTCCTTCGGCCTGACCATCGGTACACGCCCGGTCAGCGAGGAGCGGAGCTGCGATTGCGCGGCTCCGCTTCTCGTTTTGCCACCTCGCGACCAGGCGCCGCGGTGCTATACTGGGCTTGCCAGTGTATCGCGCTTCGGGGGCCACCATGATCCGCGCCCCACATCCTGCGAGCCCATCACGCCCAGCTGCACCAGCGGTGACGCCGTTCAACCTGGTCGGGACGCTGCTGCTCACCGGCATGCTGAGCGCCCTGGTCGTGATCGGCTCGGGGCTGGCGACGCGGCTGCTCCCCGGCTGGCATGCTCCCTTCCTGCCCGCCGCTGCCGCCCTGGTCGCCTGCGAGGCGGCTCTGGTGCGCTACCGTATGCACGAGGGTCGCCACCTCACGGTGGGCGCGCTTCCCTACCTCGCAGCCGAACTCTTCGCCTTGCTGGTCCTGATGCGCGTCGTCGCTAGCCTCAGTCTGGACCAGGGCGGCTTCGCCGAGACGGCGCGGGCCTGGGTGCGTTCGCCCCTGGCGACGCTCGACGCCCCGTTCCTGGTCTGTCTGGCGGTGGGGCTGGTGGTGGCGCTGGCAGTACGGGCCGGGCTAGGCGAGCTCGCAGTGCTCGAGCCACGTCCCGCTATCAGGGCGCCTGAGCACGCACTGGACGCGGCCTTCTACCGCGCCGCATGTGAGGCTGACGAGCGTGAGGCGCTGGCCCGGCTGACCAGGGCCAGCGCCTGGGGCGGCGCCCTGGCTCTGGTCGTGCTGGTGGCCCAGGTGGCCAACCTGGAATCGGTGCTGGGGCCGCCGCACCCGCTGGCGCCTGCCGTCGCCCTGGCCGGGATTACCTACCTGGCCTGCGCGATCCTGCTCTACAGCCGGGCCCGGCTCGGTTTGCTCCGTGCTCGCTGGACCCGTGACGGCGCGACCGTCGAGCGGGCCGTGCCACGGCGCTGGCACTGGATGGGCCTGGCGCTGGTGGCGGCAGCTCTGCTGGTGGGGCTCCTGCTGCCACGCAGCTACGGCTATGCGCTGCTCGACCTGGCCCGTGGGGGCGGCGTGGCGCTGATCAACCTGGTGGGCCTGGCGGCCCTCTGGCTGGGGGTGCTGGCGCTGGGTGTGCTCGGCCTGGCCCTCACGATCCCGGCCCTGCTGCTGGCCCTGCTCATGCGCCCTGGTGCCCAGCCGATCGAGCCAGGCGGGCCGCTGCTGCCGACGCCGCTGCCGCCCGCGCCGCCCGCGCCGACCCAGGCGCCACCCCTGCTGCCCGGGGTGGTCTTCTGGCTGTGTATGGGTCTGCTTGCCGCCTACGCGCTCTGGATCGTGCTGCGCCGCCAGGAGTGGGCCATCACGCTGTGGGCGCGACTGCGCACGGGCGCACTGAGCG
>DAOUBZ010000106.1:0-17060 GCA_034432515.1 Chloroflexaceae bacterium
TGGCAAACCCGGGTACGCGGGCCTCCGGCCCGCATGCGGGCGGGACGCCCGCGCACCCGGCGTGGGCAAAACGGGGTTTGCCAGCAGTATCATGCAGTGTCCACTTCCCGCGGTGGGGTGTGGGGCGGCTGCGCTGCCCCAACGACGTGGCATCAGCCACGCCCCACCAGGCGCAACCCACCTGTGCTATAATCGCGCAGCGCCAGGACGGCGGTGAACGTGGCGGACCGGCGACGCTCGCCAGCCTGCTCGCGATGCAACGCGGTACGGTTTGATCCTGGGCACGTGACTGACGATGCGGATGAAGTACGCCCCGACAACCAGGCAGACGATCGGCCACGCGGCCACCCGCTCGTGGTCATTCACCGCGGCGCTCGTCCTGCCGCTGCTGGTCGGCCTGGCGACCCTGTTGCCCCGCCTGCTCACCCTCAACGATTTTTTCACCACCGACGAGGCCTACCACTGGATCACCCGAAGCGAGCGCTTCGCCGCAGCTATCGCCGCCGGGCGCTGGGCCGATACCATCCTCACCGGCCACCCCGGCATCACCCTGATGTGGCTGGGCAGCCTGGGCCTGCAACTGGAGCGGCTGGCAGTGACGCTGGGCTGGGCAGCCCCACCCGCTGCGCCGGGCCACCTGGCCTGGCTGCGGCTCGGCCCGGTGCTGGCCCACACCCTGCTGCTGCCCGTCGGCTATCTGCTGCTGCGACAGTTGGTACGGCCGCAACTGGCCCTGGTCGCGGCGCTGCTCTGGGCCACCTCGCCGTTTCTGGTCGCCCATGGCCGGCTGCTGCACCTCGATGCGCTGCTCACCGATCTGTGTCTGCTGACGGTGCTGGCGGCCCTGGTGGCCGGCCAGGCCGCCCGGCCCTGGCCCTGGCTGCTGCTCACTGGCCTGTTCTGCGGGCTGGCCCTGCTCACCAAGGGTCCGGCGTTAATCGTTCTGCCCTTCATCGGGCTGGCGCTGTTTGGCGCCGGAAGCACGCGGCCAAAGGCGGCGCGTAGTGGCCTGCTCGCCCGCGTCGGTTATGGCCTCGCCTGGGCGGTGCCGCGCTACCTGCTGGTGCTGGGCGTAGCCGCCACGGTGGCGCTGCTGCTCTGGCCCGCCCTGTGGGCCGCGCCCCAGCAAGCCATCGCCCGCTACCTGGACGAGATCCTGGGCAACGGTGGGCGCCCCAATGGCGACGGCCAGTTCTTCCTCGGGCGCGCCGATCCCGACCCCGGGCCGCTCTTTTACCCGCTGGTGGCGCTCTTCCGGCTCACGCCGCTGGAACTGCTCGGCCTGGGGGCCGCAAGCGGCCTGGGGCTGGCCGCAATCCGCCGGGGCTGGCCGGCCAGCCCTGGCTCAGCCATGGCCCGCGAGCGGGCGACGCTGCTCGCCCTGGCGGCCTTCGCCCTCTTCTGGACCCTGGTGATGACCAGTGGGCCGAAGAAGTTCGACCGCTACATCCTGCCCATGTGGCCGGCGCTGCTCACGCTGAGCGCCGCCGGGCTGCTGGCCGGCTGGACATGGCTGGGTACCCGGCTCGCCGCCGCGCGGCGGCTCGGCCCCACAGCCGGAGTGGCGGGCCTGCTGGCGCTCCAGGGCGGCCTGCTGGCCTGGTATCATCCCTACTACCTGAGCTACTACAACCCGCTGCTTGGCGGCGGCCCGCTGGCCCAGCGCAGCTTCCTGATCGGCTGGGGCGAGGGTATGGAGCAGGTAGGCGCCTGGCTGAGCGCCCGCCACGACATCGGCGAGGGCCAGATCCTCTCGGCGCTGCCGCCCACGCTGCAGCCCTATGTGCCGGTACCGGTTCAGGAGATCCGGGCCATCGACCGCGTGCCCGCCAACTATGCCGTCGCCTACCTGGAGTCGCTGCAGCGCGACGATGCCCCGGCGATCTACGCCCGGATCAGCGAGACCGTGCCGCTGTACACGCTGCGCATCCACGGCATCGAGTACGCGCGCATCTACCAATTGCCCAAGCCCTCTAGCGTCCCGCTGGACGCCGAGTTCGCCGGGGCGCTGCGCCTGCGCGGCTACAGCGCCGCGCTGGAGGGCACACGCTTGATCGTCACACCCTCGTGGGACGTGCGCGCGCCCCTCGGTGCCGACCTGATGCTCTTCGTCCACCTGTACGACACGGCAGGCACGCGAGTGGCGGGGATCGATGTGCCACCGGGTGGCGCCAGCGTGGCGCCCACCAGCCGCTGGCAACCTGGCGAGCAGGTGGCCGTACCGCTGCCGATCGACCTGCCCGCCGACCTGCCGCCCGGCACCTACCGCCTGACCCTCGGGCTCTATGACCCGGCCAGCTTCGCCCGGCTACCCCTCACCGCGGGGCCCGCCGCCGAGCTTGCCGTGGCCGGGCCCGACGCGGTGCTGCTGGGTGAGGTACAGTACGAGGGAGTCGCTCGTCCGTAGGCAGCGTCCGTCCTGTCAAGCGAGAGAACCCCGATGACCACTCGCCGGGCCCGCCAGGCGCTGTTGCTCGCCCTCCGCCTGCTGGTCAGCGGTGGCCTGCTGGTCTTCCTGGTCTGGCAGGCGGATCCAGCCAACATCTGGGCGACCTGGCGCCAGGCCAACCTGGGCTTGCTGCTGCTGGCAGTGCTGCTGCAGGTGCTCTGCATCTTCATCAGCGCCTACAAGTGGGGTGTGCTGCTCCGGGCCAACAACGTGCCGCAGCCCTACCTCTGGCTGGTGGGCGTCTACTTCGTCGGCCAGTTCGCCAACAACTTCCTGCCCACCTCCGTGGGCGGCGACGCCATGCGCGTGCTCGCCCTCGGGCGCCGCAGCGGCAGCTACGCCCAGGCCAGCGCCTCGGTGTTCATCGAGCGGCTCACCGGCTTCCTCGCGCTCAGCCTGATCGCCCTTGGCGCGCTGATCGTCACCTCCACCGACCTGTTCGGCATGCGGCTGATCACTGCACCGGCCCTGACCTGGACGACCGCCGCCTTTGCGCTGGCGGCCCTGGCAGCGGCGATTGCCGCCTTCGCCGCGCCGTGGTTGCTCCAACGCTACAGCGGCCTGCTACCCACGCTGGCGCGCCGCCCACTGCAGCAGGTGGCCCAGGCACTCGGCGAGTACGCCGACGATCGCGGCACCATCGCCCGCGTGATGGGCCTCTCGCTGCTCTTTCACCTCACCTGGATCAGTATGCACCTGGTGAGTGGTCTGGCCCTGCGCATCACCGCCCCACCGCTGATCTACGCCCTGATGGTGCCACTCACCGACATCGTCGGCCTGGCGCCGATTTTCTTCAACAACGTCGGCGCGCGCGACCTGGTCTTCACCCTCTACCTGCGTCAGGTAGGCGTGCCCGACGCCACCGCGCTGGCGCTGGCCTTCACCGCCTTCAGCATCCGCCTCGCGGTCAGCTCGATCGGCGGGCTGGTGCTGCTCTTTGGTGGCGCTGGCCTGCGCCCCGCCCGCCTCCCGCGGTGAGGTTCTGTAACGTACGATGCGCCAGCTCCGCTGGCGCATCGCAACGTCGACAACATACCCCTCTCTTCCGGTCTGGGAGAGGGGCCTGCCCTGAGCGGAGCCGAAGGGGGCAGGGGGGTGAGGGCACGCAGCGCAGCAGGACGCCATCCGCCAAAAAACCTACCCCTGAGAGGCAGGGGGGGTGAGGGTAAGCAGCGCAGCAGGACGCCATCCGCGTACCCTGAAATGGTATAATGCCCCCGCTGAGGTGTACGGAATGCGCCCCGAAGGGATAGCCAGCTATGCCCAGGCCGATCGTTGCGATTGTTGGCCGGCCCAATGTCGGCAAGTCAACCTTTTTTAACCGCCTGATTGGCGAGCGCCGGGCGATCGTCGAAGATCTGCCGGGCACCACGCGTGACCGGCTCTATGGCGAGAGCTTCTGGAACGGGCGCGAATTCACCGTGGTTGATACGGCCGGCCTGCTCTTCGGCGCAGATGACCCCACGCTCCCCGAGAGCGAGTTGCAGCGCCGCACCCGTGAGCAGGCCCGTCACGCCATCGAGGAGGCCGACGCGGTGATCTTCATGGTTGACGGACGCGAGGGTCTCACCGCCGCCGATGCCGAGGTTGCCGAGATCCTGCGCCCAATCGCGCCGCGCGTGACCCTGGCCGTGAACAAGTGCGATAGCGTCGAGCGCTCGCTTGACGCCGTCGAGTTCTACGCGCTCAACCTGGGCGACCCCATCCCGATGAGCGCCTTCCATAGCCTCGGCACCGGCGACGTGCTCGACCGGGTGGTCGCCACCCTGCCAGTGCACCAGGAGGAGACTGAGGAAGCGCATCACCTGCGCATCGCGATCGTTGGCCGCCCGAATGTGGGCAAGTCCAGTCTGCTGAACCGGCTGCTCGGCGAGGAACGCAGCGTTGTCTCAACCGTGCCCGGCACCACCCGCGACACCATCGACACCACGATCACCGTGCATGGCGAGCAGGTGACACTGATCGATACGGCCGGCATCCGGCGCGCCGGGCGCATCGAGCCGGGCATCGAAAAGTACTCGGTGCTGCGCACCCTGCGCGCCATCGAACGCTGCGACGTGGCCCTGGTGCTGATCGATGCGACCGAGGGAGTGACCGCGCAGGACACGCACATCGCCGGCATGGTGCTGGAGGCCAAGAAGGGCATCGCGCTGGTCGTCAACAAGTGGGACGCGGTCGAGAAGGACAACCACACCTACTACGCCTTTGAACGCGAGGTGCGCGAAGCCTTCAAGTTCATCGATTTCGCGCCGATCGTTTTCATCTCGGCCCTGACGGGCCAGCGGGCCGGCCGCGTCCTGGAGGTCGCCCGCGAGATCTGGCACAACCGGCAGAAGCGCGTGCCTACCAGCGAACTGAACACCTTCCTGCGCGAGGCGGTGCGCGACCAGCCGCCGATGGCGGTAAAGAAAGGCGCCCATCTGCGGCTCTACTACGCCGTACAGCCGCAGATCGAGCCACCGGTCTTTCTCTTCTTCGCCAACGACGGCTCGCTGGTCCATTGGTCGTATGCGCGCTACCTGGAGAACCGCCTGCGCGAGCGCTACGGCTTCGAGGGCACGCCGATCGTGATCGTCTTCCGCTCGCGTGAGCGCAAGGAGGAGTAGGCGCAGCGCCGGTCAGTCGATCGGTTTGAGCCCGGCCAGGATGCGTTCCCGGTGCGGCTCAAGGAACGGCGCCAACACCACCTGCTCACCCAGGGTCGCCTCGTCCTCATCCACCGTAAAGCCTGGCCCGTCGGTGGCCAGCTCGAACAACACCCCGTTGGGCTCGCGGAAGTAGAGGCTGCGGAACCAGTAACGGTCCACCTTGCCGCTGTTCGGTACGCGGAGTCGCTTCAGATGCTCGGCCCAGGCGTCGTAGGCGTCATCGGGAACGCGGAAGGCCACGTGATGCACACCGCCCGCACCGGGGTGGGCCGGCGGGCGCCCAGGCTGCTCGACGACGTGCAGCTCGGCGTGGGCGCCGCCTGGCCCCATGGCGTAGACGTGGACGGTGTGGCGCGGCTGCTCGGCATAGGGGTACTGGCGCACCGGGCGCATGTTCAACACCTGCTGCAGCACCGGGTCGCTATCGCGCAGGTTGGGCACGCTGATCACGATCGGCCCGAGACCGCGGATCTGGTACGCTGCCGGGACGGGGCTGCGCTCCCAGGGGAAAGCCTTCACGGCCCCGCCGTCGTCCACCAGGGTCAGACGCTGGCCCTCGGGGTCCTCGAAATCGAGGCTCAGGCGGCCGTCGCGCTCCTCGATCGGCCCGGGGGTAACCCCGTGCTCACGCAGGTGTTCGGCCCACCAGACCAGCGCCTCGCCACCCGCGACGCGCAGAAAGGTGCGCGTGATCGACCGCGTACCGCGCCGCTCACGGGGTACCGGCCAGTCGAAGAAGGTGAGATCGGTGCCCGGCGTGCCCTTCGCATCGGCGTAGAACAGGTGATAGGCGCTCACGTCGTCCTGGTTGACACTGCGCTTCACCAGCCGCATGCCAAGCGTCTGAGTATAAAAGCGATAGTTCTCGCGGATCTGTGCTGAGATCGCAGTCAGATGATGAATGCCAAGTAATTGCATGTGACTCCCTCGTTCACCATGGATTTCTATGGTATCAGTATAACATCCTGCCGCGCGCCGCGCAGGGCTGGTGTAACGTTCGCCTCGCGCGGTGGGGTGTGGGGTGGCTGGGCTGCCCGATGAGGAGGAAGCCATGCTTCAACTGAGCGACTTCTCCCAGGGCGCGGCTCTGGTGATCGGGGTGGGCAACTACGATGATGCGCGCTGGAACGCGCCGATCGCCACCCGCGACGCTGCGGGCCTCGCCGCCCAGCTCACCAGCGCGGGCAGCGGCTATCACCCCGGCGACGTCGAGACGCTGCTCGACGCGCAGGCTACCCGCACTGAGGTGCTGCGCGCGCTGCGCCGCCTGGCCGATCGCGCCACCCCCGAGCACGTTGCCCTGGTCAGCGTTACCAGCCACGGCGCTCTCGGTGAAGATGGGCTCTACTACCTGGCGACCAGCGATGCCCGCTTCACCCCGCCGCCCGACGAGCGGATCGTGGCCGGGAGCGGGCTTAGCGTGGCCGAACTGGCCCGTGCCCTGCGCGACATCCCCGCCCGGCACCTGCTGCTGATCGTTAACGCCTGCTTCGCCGGGCACCTGGGCGACCGGCTCAGCCAGGGCGGCATCGCTTCCACGGCCCACGGCCAGCTGCTGCCCGACGCGGACGGCAACCGCATCATCGCCAGCGGCGAGGGCCGCGCGATCATCACCGCCGGCCGGCCCGAGCAGCGCTCCTACTTCCGCAGCGACGACACGCACAGCTATTTTGGCCAGGCGCTGATCGACGCGCTCCAGGGCGCCCCCGACGCCAACACGGCGATCGGGCTCTATGAGCTGTATGGCGCGATCTACCGGCGGGTCACCGCGGTCACCCGGCAGCGTGTGGGGCAAGCCCAGGAGCCGGTGCTGACCCTGCTCCAGAACGTCGGGCCGTTCGTGGTGGCGCGCAACCCGCGCGGCGGCGCCGGCAGCGGACCGATCACCAGCACACCGCCCGCCGACGCCGCTGTGCGCATTGTGCCCCGCGATGTGATCGCCGCCATCGGCCAGGGCGCCACCGCAGTCCAGACCGAGGCCGGCAGCA
Source organism: Chloroflexaceae bacterium (assembly GCA_034432515.1). Taxonomy (GTDB): domain Bacteria; phylum Chloroflexota; class Chloroflexia; order Chloroflexales; family Chloroflexaceae; genus JACAEO01. The sequence goes on from DAOUBZ010000106.1 coordinate 7,086, forward strand.
CGGTGACAGTGGACAACAAGCTGATCGACTTCGGCAGCGCCACCGTGATGGGCAGCGTCAGCATCGGCAACGTGGCCCACGGCAACATCATCAACATCGGGGGTAACGAGGCGCCCGCGGCCAGCACCGCTACGCCCGACCCTCTGCGCGACCTGCCACTGCTACGCGCCCGGGTCGAGGTCGCACGCAACGTGGACGAGGACGAGCGCGACAATGCGGCCAACCTGCTCAACCAGGCCCACCGCGCGCTCAGCCAGGGCGATGCGGCAAAGGCTCACCAGCGCCTCGCACAGGCCCTCGCCATCCTCCAGGCTATGGACAACGGCGACATCCGCGCCATCGTACGCAAACTGGAGGCGCTGGCCAGCCAGTTCTAGGCCACCGCAGCGCCCACCACGCCGTAAGGCCGCAGCACTAGTTGCGCCAATGCGCCCGGAAGCACCGGCACGCTAGCTGACCCGGGCCGTCTGCACCCCTGGCGTCGGCGCAGGGCCGAAGATGCGGTCGGTGAGCCTGACATACCAGGCAGCCGCCTGCACCTGGATGATGTATGCCAGCGCGATGATGAGCGCGATCTCCGAGCCGGCGGCGCCAAAGGCGCCCATTGCGACCGCGAGCGCGATCGAGAGGTTGCGCATCACGCTGCCATAGACGAGCGCGATGGCATCCCCACGAGCGAAGAGTAGCCGGCCCACCAGCGTGCTCAGCACAAAGTTCAGCCCGTAGAGCAGCACCAGCGGCAGCAGCAGCTGCAGGAGCAGGGCCGGATTGCCGATGATGGTGTCGGCCTTCAGCGCCATAGCGGTAAACACGATCCCGAGCACGCCGAGGGTGGAGAGCGGCGGAAACTTCAGCTTCAGCTCCGTCGTGTAACGCTGCGGCCCGTATACGCGCAGCAGCACGCGCTGGGTCACATACCCTGCGGCCATCGGCAAGAACACGATCACCACAATCTGGCTGAAGATCTCACCCAGTGGCACATCGATGGCGGCGCCCATCAGCAGTTTCAGGTAGAGCGGTGTGGCCAGCGAGCCCAGGATCAGGCCGATCACCGTCATCCTCACCGCGGCCAGCACATTGCCGCGGGCAAAGCCGGTCCACGAGATGGTCATACCGGAGGTCGGCAGCAGCGCCGTGAGCAGCAGGCCGACGGCGATCAGGGGCCGGCTGGCAAAGAACAGCTGGCCCAGCGCGAAGCCGAGGAAGGGGATGACCCCGAAGTTTAGCGCCTGCGTGACCAGCTGGAGACGTAGATCGCCGCCCGCAGCAAGCTGCTTGAGGTCGAGCGTGACCATCATCGGATAGACCATCAGGAAGGTCAGCGGGATGATCAGGGCCCGCAAGGGCGCGGGGTTGCCCCATACGCCATAGAGCAGGCCGAGGATCATCGCAGTCGGGATGCTCCAGACCAGATGCTTCTGCAGGAACGCGAGCATCTTCCACATGGGCTCCTCCTTCGTGCCGGCCTCGCGTCCGAGGCGCGCCGACCGGCCAGCCTCCGCCCCCCTCGTCACTGGTTTCAGGGATACGATGCGTTCGGCACCGATCGGGTTACAGGATGTGTCGCGTACAATCTCAGAATAATGGTGATTTCTTTTCTTTCAAGGCGGTAAACATGCATTATTCTGGTAATAGCTCGCTATGCAACGATCGCGAGCCACCGCCATCCGCCGCGCCGTGTGCGCCAAGCCTGGAACACCTGCCCTATGAAGATTGCCTTTGTCAGCGACAACGGAACCACGATCAGCCCCCACTTTGGCCGCGCCCGCTCCTTTCTCGTCGTGACCCTGGTGGAGGGCCAGGAGGTCGCCCGCGAGATACGGGCCAAAGACTCCTGTCACGGCCATGCCCACCACGGCTCCGGCGATCACCAGGCCGCCGACGAGCATGCCCATGATGACAGCGCGCACGCGGATATGCTGACCGCGATCACGGACTGCCAGATCGTGATCGCCGGGGGCATGGGAGCCGGCATGGATCGGCGGCTGCGCGCCGCGGGGCTGCAGACGATCCGGACCCGGGTGCGGGAGATCGACCAGGCGCTGCAGACGTTTCTGGCCGGCAAGCTCCACGATACGATCGAACTGGTCCATTAGCCCTGCAGCCGGGCCAGCAGGCGCTCCAGTGACCAGGTGTTGACCACCCGCTCGGCCGGGGCCCAGCCGCGCCGGGCGGTGAGCACGCCCAGCCGCGTCCAGGCGAGCTCGTCGGGCTGGTGGGCGTCGCTGTTGATCGCCAGGTCCACGCCCAGCTCCAGCGCGCGCCGCACGTGCCCCGCGTCCAGGTCCAGGCGCTCGGGACCACTGTTGATCTCAAGGATCGTGCCGTGGGCCGCGGCGGCACGCAGCACCGCCTCCATATCCAGGTCGGCGCCGGGCCGCCGGTTGAGGATGCGCCCGGTCGGGTGGGCGATGAGATCCACATGCGGGTTGGCGATGGCCTGCAGCAGCCGGGCGGTAACCTGCTCGCGCGGCTGGCGCAGGCTCACGTGCAGCGAGGCGATCACCAGGTCGAGCCCGGCCAGGGCCGCGTCGGGCAGCGCCAGGCTTCCATCGGGGGTGATGTCCACTTCGACGCCGTGCAGCACCCGGAAGGGCGAGCCGCGCGCGGCCCAGGCAGCATTGACCGCGGCGACCTCGGCGGCCTGCTCGTGCAGCCGCGCGGCATCGAGCCCGCCGGTCACGCCCAGGTAGGCGCTGTGGTCGGTGATCGCGATGTAGCGCAGGCCGCGGGCCTCGGCGGCGGCGGCCATCTCGGCGATCGTGGCCCGCCCGTCGCTCCAGCGGCTGTGCATGTGCAGGTCGGCCAGCAGCGCCGCAGGGGCGATCAGCGTGGGCAGGCGCCCCGTCGCGGCAGCCTCGATCTCGCCGGCGTCCTCGCGCAACTCGGGCGGGATGTAGGCCAGCCCCAGCGTGGCGTAGACCTGCTCCTCAGTCGCGCATTCGAGCAGCGTGCCGTCGGCGCGGGCGAAGCCCTGCTCGGAGAAGCTGTAGCCCTGCTCCTGGGCCAGCCGGCGGATATGGATGTTGTGCTCCTTGCTGCCGGTAAAATGCTGCAACGCGCTGCCCCAGCGGGCCGGGGCCACCACCAGCAGGTCGGCACGCAGGCCGCTGTGCAGCAGCACCGAGGCCTTGACCTCGCCCTGGGCGAGGATGCGCGCTACCTGCGGCAGCGCGACGAAGGCGGCCGTCACCGCGGCCGTGTCGGCGGCGGCGGCGAGCAGGTCGATGTCGCCGACGGTGGGGCGGGCGCGGCGCAGGCTGCCGGTGTAGGCCAGCTGCGCGAGATCCGGCAGGGCTGCGCGCAACTCGGCCAGCAGCAACTCGGCGGTGGCCAGCGCCGGGCCCAGCAGGATGCGCCGCTCACCCGCGGCCAGGCTCGCCAGGCCCTGGCGGATGCGCTCCTCACTCTTTGCGCCGAAGCCCTTCAGCCCCCGCAGCTGGCCGGCCTCCACCGCCGCGCGCAGCTGCTCCAGGCTGGCAATGCCCAGCTCCCGATAGAGGCGGGCCACCCGCGAGGGCCCCAGGTCCGGCACGCGCAGCAACTCAAGCACACCGTCGGGCACCTCACTGCGCAGCCGCTCGGCCAGGGGCAGCGTGCCACTATCGAGGATGACCCCGATCTTCTCGGCGATCGTCTTGCCGATGCCGGGAATCTGCTCCAGCGCATCGCGGGCCCGGTAGTCGGCCAGGGGCATCGGCAGGTCGGCGATCGCCTCGCCCGCCCGGCGGTAGGCGAGCAACCGGAAGCGGTCCTCGCCGAGAATCTCCATGCGGTCGGCGATCGCGAGGAACAGGTCGGCGATCTCGCGATTCGAGCGGGCCTGGGACATCGGCAACCTCCAATACACGTGCGCAGAGCGGGGCGCTGCACTGCCCCTATCGTACCACGTGACAGGAGCGTGCCGCATATGCAGCCAGTGCGGTACAGGCGAACCCCTGTCAGGGCGTGTGATGCCTGACGCGGCATCCCCTGCCGGGCTGCTGACCGTCGCGCGCCAGTTGGCGTGCTATACTGCGGTAAGGCTGGACGTCGTACCAGCATGATCCAGAGGGACTGTTTATGTTTAATGCCGGCGCTTTGACCTTTCGGGAGTTCAGCATGGGCGAGACCTTACCGCTTGCCACGATCCATACTGCCGTGCTTGAATTTCTCCGTGATCGCAATGATGTGGTTTTATTCGGTGCTCAGGCCGTTAATGCTTATGTGGACGAGCCACGAATGACGCAGGATGTCGATTTGCTCTCAGATCGAGCTGCTGAAGTAGCTCAGGAGCTGTGCGATCACCTGAGGGCACAGTTTCACATTGCCATTCGCGTACGGCAAGTTGCCAGCGGCCAGGGCTATCGCCTGTATCAGGTCCGCAAGACGGGCAACCGCCACCTTGTTGACGTGCGTTCCGTTGCGTCCCTGCCCCCCGCCGAGCGCATTGCCCAGGTGCTGGTCATAGCACCGCCCGAGCTCATCGCCAGCAAGGTCATCGCCTACCATCAGCGTCAGGGCCAGCCCAAATCCGGCACCGATTGGCGCGATCTGGCGATGCTCCTGCTGGCGTTTCCCGATCTCAAGCAAGGATCCGGGCCAGTTGCGGAGCGCCTGCTTGCCGCAGGAGCCGGTCCAGAGGTGCTGGCGCTCTGGCACGATCTGGTGGCTCAGACGATCCGCCCGGCCGATGAGGATGATGAGTTCTGAGCAGTATGCTGAAGCCGAACCTACCGCGCCTGCAAGGAGACACCCCGATGCTGATCGACCGTGCCCGTGAGACGCTCTATGCCTGGGTCGCTACCGACAGCCTGCGCAAGCATTGCGAGGCAGTAGCGGCCTGTATGGTCCACTTCGCCCGCCAGGGCGGCGCCGATCCCGACCTGTGGGGCGCGGTGGGCCTGCTGCACGATATGGACTACGAGCGCTACCCGGGCATGCCCGAGGACACCCCCGAGGTCCATGCAATCTCCCACGCGCTGATCGCCGGCGAGCCCGTGCCCGAGACGCTGCCCGGCCACCCCTTCTATGGCGTCAAACACCTGCGCGATACGGGCTGGTCGCCCGAGGTGCTCCGCGCCATCCTCAGCCACGCCGATTTCAGCGGCATCCAGCCCGAGTCACCGCTGGAGCGCACGCTCTACGCTGTGGACGAACTGAGTGGCTTTGTGACCGCGGTGGCCCTGGTGCGCCCCGACAAGTCGGTGCAGAGCGTCGAGGTCTCGTCGGTCAAGAAGAAGCTCAAGGACAAGGCCTTCGCCGCCAAGGTGAGCCGTGCCGGCATCCATCACGGCGCCGAGGTGATCGGGATGCCGCTCGATGCGCTGATCGCCGAGGTCATTGCCGCGCTGCGCGCCGAGGCGCCACGGCTGGGGCTCGCCGGCAACCCATGAGCCAGCCGCTGCCTGCCCATGTCTGGCCGCTGACCACCACCATCGCCAACGGACGGCTGCACCTGGGCGGCTGTGACGTCGAGACGCTCGCGGCCCGCTATGGCACGCCGCTCTATGTGTTCGACGAGGCGACCCTGCGCGGCGCTATGCGCGCCTACCAAACCGCCTTCCGCGCCCAGGATCTGCCCTTCCGCGTGCACTACGCTGCCAAGGCGCTGCTGAACACCGCCATCGCCCAGATCGTGGCCGCGGAGGGCCTGGGCCTCGACGTGGTCTCGGGCGCTGAACTGGAAGTCGCGCGGCGCGCCGGTATACCGATGGCGGCGGTGCATCTGCACGGCAACGCCAAGCGCGACGTCGAGCTGGAGCGGGCCGTGGCCTGGGGTGTCGGCGCGGTGGTGGTCGACAACCTCGATGAACTGGCCCGCCTGGCGGCGCTGACCGCCAGCCACACGCCGCCCCAGGGCGTGCTGCTGCGCCTGGCGCCCAACATCACGGCCCATACCCACGCCCATATCGCCACCGGCGGCGCTGACGCGAAGTTCGGGCTGCCGCTCGACGCGCTCGACCACGCGGTCGAACAGGTGCTGGCGGCGCGCGGGCTGCGCCTGCGCGGGCTCCACGCCCATATTGGCTCGCAGCTGTTCGCGCTCGATCAACTCCGCACGACCATGGCCGTGCTGGTCGAACAGGCCGCCCGCCTGCGCGCGCGCTACGCACTGACGGTGGAGGAGTTGAGCCCCGGCGGTGGCCTTGGCGTTCCCTACCTCGCTGAGCAGCCACTGCCCGATCTGGCCGCCTACGCCGGGGTCCTGGCGCGTACGCTGCGTGAGCGCTGCGCCGCCCACGGTCTGCCACTGCCGCTGCTCACCGTCGAGCCGGGCCGCTCGATCGTCGCCCGCGCCGGCGTGGCGCTCTACACCATCGTCGCGCGCAAACTCACCGCCGATGGACGCACCCGCTATCTGCATATCGACGGCGGCATGGCCGACAACATCCGCCCGGCGCTCTACGATGCACGCTACAGCGCAGTGCTGGCAAGCCGCGCCGATGCAGCGCCCGGCCCGCCCGTGAGCGTCGCCGGGCGCTACTGCGAGGCAGGCGATGTGCTGCTGCGCGCTGTGCCGCTGCCCATTGCTCACCCCGGTGAACTGCTGGCCGTGGCCACCGCGGGCGCCTACACGCTGAGCATGGCCAGCACCTACAACCTCGTGCCCCGGCCCGCCGTGGTCCTGGTCGCCGACGGGCACGCCCGCCTCATCCAGCGCCGCGAGACCGAGGCCGAACTCCTGGCCCGCGATCTGCGCCTGGAAGAAGCGTCCGATGAATGAGCCTGGCGCTATTCCGCGCCAAGCACCTTCACGACCACAGCGATCAATTGCCCGGGGTTGAAAGGCTTGAGCAGGTAGGGCAGGTCTGCCCCTTGTAGAAAGACCCGCGTCATTGGCCGGGTCGCATCGCCGGTGATAAAGATTAGCCGTTCGGCCAACTCCGGCTTGAGCCGCGCAATGCGCTCATACAGCTCGATACCGCTCATCTCCGGCAGCAGCAGGTCACAGACGATTGCGTCAAACGATTCGTCGGTAAGCCGCTTGAGCGCCGCGCCGGGGCTGAACTCGGTGTGCACGCTGTAGCCAGCCCGGGTGAGCGTTCGTTCGATCAGCGCGTTGACCTCCTGATCGTCGTCGATGACCAGGATGCGGCCCCGCTCCGGCGCAAGCACTGGCGAGGGGAACTGCGCTCCCGCCGTCGCCGGCAGCGTGACCGCAACGAGCGTGCCGCCCTCGGCACGCGCTTCGAGACTGATCGCGCCCTGGTGCTCCTTGACGATTGAGCGGACGATGCTCAAGCCCAGCCCTGCTCCTTCGCCAAGCGACCGGGTAGTAACAAAGGGCTCAAAGACCCGCGCCTGCAGCTCGGGGGGAATGCCCGGACCATTGTCGGCCACCACGAGGCGGAGCGACTCGGGGTGGGAGGACTGCACCTGCACCAAGATCCGGCGCGGCTGCTGGTGGTGCGCCAGCGCCTGCACCGCGTTGCTGAGCAGGTTGATCAGCAGTTGCTGGATGAGCGCCGGGTTGGCCCGCGCCGGCGGCAGGGCAGCGTCGCTGTCGAACGCGAGCTGGATGCCGTGAGTAGCGAGGTCGGCGCGGAAGAGCGCCAGGGTATCACCCGTCAGACGGGCGAGATCGGTGGGCACAAAACGATTGGGCATGGGCCGCGCCAGTTGCAGCAGGCTGGTAAGCACGTGCTGCGCGCGCCGGGCCGCACTGATGATCTGCTGCACTTCGACCCCGGTCTCCGGATCCAGCCTGAGGTCCTCGGCGAGCAGGCTGGCGAAGCCGAGGATGCTCCGCACCGGGGCATGCAACTCGTGGGCCGCGCCAGCGAGGACCTGGCCGAGGGCGCGCAGCCGCGCATCGTGGACGAGTGTGCGTTCGAGGCGCAGACTCAACTGGTGCTGGCGCGATAGGGCAGCCAGCAGCGCCATGCTGAAGCGGCTCACCAGGCCCGCGTCAGGCGCCGGCGGCGGGAACCGCCGGATCGCCGCGTCAAACGCAGGCGCCTGGTCGGGGCGTATCCGCGCAACAAGCGCGCGCACCTCGGCCAGAGCGTCGGCGACAACCGCCGGCTCGCACCGCCAGATCAGCGCGCGGGACCGTTCGCCGGCAGCGCTTTCCGCTGCAGCCTGATCCTGCGCGCACAGCACGGCTGCGAAGCGCGCGCTGAGCAGAAAAACAAACCACTCGTCGCGCAGGGGATGCCCTGCCGGCAGTTGCACATGAACCTGCCGCGGGTCAGACTCGTGTGGTCGCGCATCGCCACCGAAACTGTAGATCCGCTCGACCAACTCCGCCGGCATGGTCAGACGTTGCGCGTCCGTGCTCCGCGGGGGCACGTCGCGCGCACTGCGCACGATCACGCACGGCAGGCGCTCGGCCAGCACAAGCTCCACCAGGGCGGCCTCAGCCGCCAGCAGGGTCGTCTGCGCCGCCTGCAAGGGCTCGATCCGGCCCTCCGGGTGGTCGCTGAGCAGCGTGACGAGCGAACGTGACGGGACAGCCTCCATCCAGATCCCCCCAGGTCTTTCAGGCGACACAACCTGCACAGCGGCAACAGCGCCCGTGCCATGCGCTCACAGAGGCGCCTGGGGCCATGGCAAGTTTGCCGGCTGCGTATGTCCTGCCACGTGTGCAGGTGACGCATCAAGCATACTACAGTACTGCAACGAAAGGCGATCCACGCGCAGGGCGTCGGCTCCCATCCCAGGTCTTGAGCGCATGTCATGCTGAGCGAAGCGAGGCATCTTCCGCCACCTCAGGCCGAGACCCTTCGCTGCGCTCAGGGTGACAAACAGCGACGTTCCTCAAGCCCTGGTTTCGATCCACGGACCGGGGCACAGTATCAGCGCGGCACCTCAACCCGGCCAAGCACCCGTCCGAGCGCGGTGTCGGGCGTGAGGCCCTCGATCTCGGCCTCGGGCCGCAGGATGACGCGGTGGCGATAGACCGGGCGTACGAGGGCCTTGACGTCATCGGGGGTGACGAAGCCGCGCCCCTGGATGGCGGCATAGGCTTTGGCGGCCAGCAGCAGGGCGATGCTGGCGCGGGGCGAACCACCGAGGAGTAGATCGGGGCTGCGCCGGCTCTCCTGAGCGATCGCGCCGATATAGCCGATCACGCCGTCTTCCACCACCACCGCACGGATCTCGGCGCGGCAGGTCTCCAGCGCCTCCGGCGTGATCAGCGGGCGCAGCCCGGCCTGCTCCAGCTGGCGCGCATCGAAGCCATGGTGGTAACGCCGCAGCACTTCGAGCTCGACTTCGCCTGGCGGGTAGTCGATCAGCAGCTTGAAGAGGAAGCGGTCAAGCTGGGCCTCGGGCAGCGGGTAGGTGCCCTCGTACTCGATCGGGTTCTGGGTAGCGACGACGAAGAAGGGCTCGGGCAGCGGCAACCGCTCGCCCTCGATCGTCACCTGGTGCTCCTCCATCGCTTCGAGCAGGGCGCTCTGCGTCTTGGCCGGCGCGCGGTTGATCTCGTCACCCAGCAGCAACTGGGTGAAGATCGGCCCGCGCCGCAGCCGGAACTGGCCGGTGCCGAGATCAAACACCTGCGTACCCACCACATCCGAGGGCATCAGGTCGGGGGTGAACTGCACCCGCTTGAAGTCGGCGCGCACCAGCAGGGCCAGCGTCCTCGCCATAAGCGTCTTGGCGGTGCCGGGCACGCCCTCAAGCAGCACGTGGCCGCCGGCGAGCAACGCTACCAGCAGCAACGTGAAGGGCTCGTCCTGGCCCACCAGCACCTTACGGGCCTCAGCGCGGATCTGCTCAGCAAGTGCCTGGGTCTGCATCGGTCTCCTGGTGTGGAAAGGTCTGAGACCTGCCTGACAAGCTGGCCTTTGGCTCCACTCGGCTGGGACCCTTCGCTTCGCTCAGGGTGACACGGAACTTGCCCGACGCACCACTTATGTCCTGTGACTGAGGATCGCCAGTGCAGCGGTGAGCGCCAGGGCCGTCGCCGGGGGGCGCAGGGCGTCGGCGCCGGGCGGCAGCGCCGCTCCGTCGGCGTCGCCGCCGTGGCGCTGCAGCGCCATCAGG
>DAOUBZ010000107.1:0-1775 GCA_034432515.1 Chloroflexaceae bacterium
GCAGCCGCTGGATCACCTCACGCACCTTGGCGGGGTCGCTGAGTTGGTCAAGCTGCAAGTCATCGAGCATTGTGCGGCCTCAAGAGCTCAGCTCGATGCGCCAAGTATAGCCGAGAGCCGCTCTGCTTGCCAGCCGCCCCCAATTATTGCGAGGATACTGAAGATCTATAGCATGCAGGCAACAGTCGCTGCCTACTGGAGCTACCACGATGAGCGGTTCGATCAACGAGCAGACATGGCATCGCATGACCGAGGAGATCATGAGCGGGATGCGCGAATGGCGCGCCCAGCATCCGAAGGCGACGTTACGTGAGATGGAGGACGAACTCGATGCACGGTGGGCGCGCGTCCGCGCACGGATGCTGGAAGATATGGCGCTGGCAAGCGCCGCAGCCGATTGGACGGAGACGCCGACCGGCGAGCACCCCACCTGCCCCGACTGCGGCCACTCCTTGCAGCTGCGCGGGACGGACACGCGCACCCTCCAGACCCACGGGGGACAGGATCTGACCTTGGCCCGCCGCTATGGCACCTGCCCGGCCTGTGGGGCCGGGCTTTTTCCCCCTCGATGACGAACTCGGCTTGCTCCCCGGGAACCTGACCCCACGGCTCCACGAAGCGCTGGTACGGCTCAGCACGCACATCCCCTCCTTCGCCAAAGCCACCCGCGAACTCGCCTGGTTCACCGGGGCGCAGGTGCATGCGGACACGGCGCGTCGTCGAACCGAAGCGGCCGGAGCCGTGCTCGTGGCCCACGAAACGGCCGAAGCCAGCCGCATCCTGCGTGAGCACCCGGCCCCGCCCTGCACCCCCGACACGCTCCTGCTCAGTGTCGATGGGGCGATGGTTCCCCTGATCCACGGCCAGTGGACGGAGGTGCGGACGCTCGCGGTTGGCGAGGTGCACCCCCCGCAGCTGACCCCGAAGGGTTCCATCGTGCGTACCACCAACCTGTCCTACTTTTCGCGGCGGGTCGATAGCACCGCCTTTGGCGACCTGGCGACGGTCGAACTGCATCGGCGCGGTATCGAGGCTGCTCGGCGGGTAGGAGCGGTGGTTGATGGCGCTGTCTGGTGCCAATCGTTTGTTGAGCTGCACTACAGCGAGGCCGTGCGCATACTCGATTTCGCCCACGCGGCTGAATACCTGACGGTGATCGCCCAAACGCCGGCTGGCGACGGCCCACTGCTCGCTCCTGTCGAGTTGGTACCGCTGCGCCACCAGCTCAAGCACGGCGGCCCAGAGGCGGTGTTGCCACGACTACGTGAGGTGGTCGCGAGCCAGCCGGGCAACGATGAGCTGACAAAGGCGCTGGCCTACCTGGAGGCGCGCGTGGAGCAGATGCAGTATCCACGCTTTGTGGCCGAGGGCTGGCCCATCGGCAGCGGGATGGTTGAGAGCGCCAACAAGCTGGTAGTCGAAGACCGCCTGAAGGGCGCGGGCATGCACTGGGCCGACGCGAATGTCAACCCGCTCCTGGCGCTGCGCAATGCCGTCTGTAACGACCGTTGGGAAGAATGTTGGACGGTGATTGAGCGCGAACAGCGCCGCCAAGTCGTGCGACAACGGCAGCGCCGCCGGACGGAGCGGCAGACCGCTCGTCCGGCAGCGCCCCCGCCCCAAGCAGAACCAGTATCCGTGCCCCCGCCTGCCCCTCCGCCTAGACTGGTCGAGCCCGAGGCGAAGCCACCGCATCCGTGGAAGCGCGCCTGGAGCGTCCGACGTCAGCGCGAGCTGGCTGGTGCCGCCTAAGTGCAAGACTTTCCGTCACACCC
>DAOUBZ010000108.1:0-1978 GCA_034432515.1 Chloroflexaceae bacterium
CCCGGCGGCGCGCAGCGCCGCGGCACATGCGCCGAGGGTGGCGCCGGTGGTCAGCACGTCGTCCACCAGCACGACCCGCGCGGGCGGCGGCGTTGGTGCACGCCAGGCGAAGGCCCCAGCCACGTTGCTCAGGCGCTCGTGCCGCCCCAGGTGGGCCTGGTGGCCGGTATCGCGCGCACGCACCAGGCCGTCAGCGCGCAGCGGCATGTTCCAGCGCAGCGCCAGCCGGCGCGCCAGTTCGGCACTCTGGTTGAAGCCGCGCTCGGCCAGCCGTTCGGCATGCAGCGGTACGGGCACGAGCGCATCGCCATGGGGCCAGTCGGCCAGGCTACTGGCCATGGCGTCGGCCAGGGCAGCGGCAACCCGTCGGCGGCGCCGATACTTGAGGGTGTGCACCGCCTGACGCACGGTGCCTTCGTAGCACCAGGCCACCGCCACGGCGTCGAGCCCTGGCGGCGGCGGCGCGGCAGGGTATGGACGCAGGGCCGCCCGGCAGGCCGCACAGAACAGCCCGTTCGCACTACCGCAACCCGCGCAGCAGTCGGGAAAGAGTAGATCGAGCACCCCTTCATACAGGATGGTCAGCCGGCTCCACATCGTGACACCTCCTTGCGATCTATACCGCGGGGCGGGGCGTAGCGATGTGCCCAGGCGAGGTGAAGTCTGCGGTGACAGCGCTCACGAACGTGCTATAATTGGCATGCTAGTCACGACTATCCGTAAGGAACGCAATGCCATTCGGCGCCCATATGTCGATAGCGGGCGGGCTCGCCAGCGCCTTTGCCCGTGGTCAGCAGGTGGGTTGCGAGACGATGCAGATCTTCAGCAAGAGCCAGCGCCAATGGACGGCCAGGCCACTGAGCGACGAGGCGGTTGCCGCATTCAAGGCCGAGCAGGCACGCACGGGCATTCAGCCGGTGATCGTGCACGATTCCTATCTGATCAACCTCGCCGCTCCCGACGATGCGCTCTGGGAGAAGTCGATCGCCGGGGTTGCCGATGAGCTTGAGCGCTGCGCCCGTCTGGCCATCCCCTACCTGGTCATCCACCCTGGCGCCCATACCGGCAGTGGCGAGGCCGCGGGCCTGGCGCGCATCGCTGCGGCCCTCAATCGGCTCTTTGCGGCCGGTGTCGGCGACGCCACCGTGCTGCTGCTCGAGACGACCGCCGGGCAGGGCAGCACGCTGGGCTGGCGCTTCGAGCATCTGGCGCAACTCTTCGCGCTGGTGCCATACCACCAGCGCCTTGGCGTCTGCGTCGACACCTGTCACGTCTTCGCGGCCGGCTACGATCTACGCAGCCCGGCGACCTACGCCGCCACCTTCGCGGCGTTCGACCACCTGATCGGCACTGAGCGGATCAGGTGTTTCCATCTCAATGACTCGCAGCAGCCGCTCGGCAGCCGGCGCGACCGCCATACGCACATCGGCCAGGGCCGGATCGGGCTGGAGGCCTTTCGTATGCTGGTCAACGATCCACGCTTCCGTGATGTCCCGATGATCATCGAGACGCCCAGAGGCCCGGCGATGACCGAGGATGTGGCGAATCTGACCCTGCTACGCTCGCTGGTCATCCCGGCGGCGTAGCACCAGTCAGTTCACATTCGGCTGAAGCGCTGCGAATCGAACTGGCCCTGCTCCGCAGCGGGATGCGGACTGCGCGGCTCGTCACTCATCACGCATCACTCGTCACTGGTATCAGCGGACGTACCGCTCTCGCTTTCTTGTCAGGAGATCGTTATGGCACGCGCACGCAAGCTGCTCTGGCTCGGCGCCTTCGCCGGAATAGCCTACCTCGTCTGGCGCTGGCGACGCGAGCAGACCGAGAGGGTGCGCCTCTCGGCGCCCAGCCACGGCCCGCAGGCCGGCTTCGCGAGCTACCCGGCGCCCACCGCCAGCCCGCATCCAGCCCAACCGACCCCGCCCACGCCCGACGGCCCCGCCGCAGCCAGTGGCCGGCGGCCCATCCCCACGCGCGT
>DAOUBZ010000109.1:0-20699 GCA_034432515.1 Chloroflexaceae bacterium
GCTGGCGGCGACTACGGCGTGGCGGCGCGCCAGGCGATCGCGACGCTACGGCCCGCCTACCTGGTGAGCCAGGAGGCCGCGCTGCCGCTGGTCACCGCCGACCCGGCGCTGGCCGTCCGCTGCGCGCCGGTCGCCGCGTTCGCCGACGGGCGTTTCCCGGTGCCGCTGCGGATCTACCGCTGCGCGTGGCCGTGAGTCGGGACCGTATCCTCAGCGGTGCATCCACGCATCGCCCTGTAGCCGGAGTACCGCTATGCGTCGAGCTCATCTGCTCCTGGTGCTAGCGATCGTGATCGTGGCGAGCCTGGCCGGCGGCGGCGCGCGCCTCGCCGAGGCGCAGCCGGCGGCCCAGCCAGCCGGGGCGATCTGTTTCCCGGACGTGCCCGGCATCGACGACTGCATCGACCCGGCCTTTGCCGCCTACTGGCGCAGCAACGGCGGCCTGCCGGTATTTGGCTATCCGATTGGCCCGGCCGAGCAAGCCACACTGGCGGATGGCGCGACGATCACCGTGCAATGGATGGAACGCAACCGTCTGGAGCGTCACGCGACGAACCGGGCGCCCTACGACGTACTGATTGGCCGGGTGGGCGCCGAGCGGCTGGCCCAGCTTGGGCGCGACTGGAGCGCCGCGCCGCGCGAGGCGGGCCCGCAGCCCGGCTGCCTCTGGTTCGCCGAAACGGGGCGCAACGTCTGCGACCAGGCGCCGGGAGAGGGGTTCAAGAGCTACTGGGAGCGAAACGGGCTGCGGATCCGTGGTCTGAGCCCGTACCAGCAGTCGCTGGCGCTCTTCGGGCTGCCCTTGACCACAGCGAACCCCGAGCCCGGGCCGAACGGCGAACTGATCATCACCCAGTGGTTCGAGCGCGCCCGCTTCGAGTGGCACCCCGCCAACCCGCGGCCCTACCGGGTATTGCTTGGCCTGCTTGGCACTGAGGTGCGGGCGGGCACGCCGGAACCAGTCGCAACGCCAGCGCCGCGCTTTGGCGTGGAGCTCAGCCGGGGCGGCGTCGGCGCGGCCATCGGGGCGCTGCCTGGCCTTGGCGGCGGCATGGTGCGCTACAACATGATCGACTGGTCGCTGATCGAGCCGCGGCGGGGCGAGCGCAACTGGGCAGCCATCGAGGGCCTGGAGGCGGAGTTGGCGGCGATCAGCGGTAGCGGCGCGACCCCGCTGGTGATCGTCAGTGGGGCGCCAGCCTGGGCCCGGGCAGTTGCCGGCAAAGCCTGCGGCCCCATCCGTGCCGAGGCGCTCAGCGCCTTTGCCGCCTTCGTCGGCGACGTGGTGCAGCGCTACAGCGGGCCGCCCTACAACGTGCGCTACTGGGAGTTCGGCAACGAGCCCGACGCAGCCTTCCAGCTGGTGTCGGGTGACGCGCCCTTCGGCTGCTGGGGTGACGAGCGGGACCCGGGCTACGGCGGCGCGGCCTACGCCGAGATGCTCAAGGCCGCCTACCCGGCGCTCAAGGCCGCCAACCCCGAGGCGCAACTGGTGACCGGCGGGCTACTGCTCGACTGCGACCCGGGCGGGCCACTGCCGTGCGCGGCGGGGCGCTTCATCGAAGGGGTGCTGGCCAATGGTGGCGGCGCCGCCTTCGACATCCTCGCCTACCACAGCTACACCTACTGGGGGCCGGTCAACGTGGACTGGGACCTGAACCACCCGAAGTGGCAGCAGCGGGGCGGCGTCCTGCTCGGCAAGCTGGCCTACCTGCGCGAAACGATGCAGCGTTACGGGGTTGACAAGCCGGTGCTGATGAACGAGGGCGCGCTGCTCTGCTTCCGCAACGATCCGAGTTGTGCGCCGCAGGGCTTTGAGCAGGCCAAGGCCAACTATATGGCACGGCTCTTCGCCCGCACGTATGAGGCGGGCCTCTATGGCTCACTGTGGTATACGCTGAACGGCCCGGGCTGGCAGGATGGCGGCCTACTGGATAGCGATCAGCAGCCGCGCCCGGCCTATGCCACGCTGGCTTTCCTGCGCAGCACGCTGGCCGATGCCAGCTACGCTGGCGTAACCCGCGACGGCGCGCTCGAGGTCCACCGTTTCCGCAAGGGCGGGCTGCGCTACGAACTCGCCTGGACTAACGACGGCACGACCCGCGAGGTGCCGTTACCCGCTGGTACCCGCCGCGGCTATACTGGACGCGGAGAGCCCCTGCCCATCGGTGAGCGCCTCACGGTCGGCTTTGAGCCGGTGCTCGTTGAGGTGCGCACGCCTTAGCCGCTCTGGTGATGGAGAGCGCCGCAACGCCTGTCGGTCGCTGAGCGCCGGATGGCGCAACGTACCGTGAGCCAACCATGCTACATCTCTCCCGGCCCGTGCTCCTGCTCGCTGTCCTGCTGATTGGCCTGTTGTTTGTCGGGGCGGCAAGCGGCCCCACTGCTGCCCAGAGTCCGGCGCGGCTGTATATGCCACTGATCCGGCAGACAGGGATCGCGCCACCGAACATCTTCGGTATCGAAATGTCGCAGCTCACTACTGAGCGCGGGCTGCGGCTGATGAGCGTCTCAGGCACCTCGTGGGTGCGGCGCGGCGCGCTGCACTGGAAGCTTGTCGAGCCGCGTGCGGGTGGCGGCTACAACTGGGACGACCCGGCGATCAAGGCCCTGGAGCAGGACATGCGCACGGCCAGCGAACTGGGGGTCAACCTGATCGTCACCGTCTATGCCAGCCCGCGCTGGGCGACGGTGCCGTACCAGGCCGACTGCGCGCCGATCAACCCGCAGCACTACCAGGACTTTGCGCGCTTCTTAGCCGCGGCGGTGCAGCGGTACAGTGGGCCGCCCTACAACCTGCGCCACTGGGAGATCGGCAACGAGCCGGACGCGACGCTCTTCCCCGACGACTCGGTCTTTGGTTGCTGGGGGATAGAAGACGACCCCTACTACGGCGGGCGAGCCTATGGCGAAATGCTCAAAGTCGTCTACCCGGCGATGAAGGCGGCGAACCCCGCCGTGGTCGTCCTGAATGGCGGGCTGCTGCTCGACCGGCCTTACGATCCCGCCGACCCGGGCAGCCTCCCGGGGCGCTTCTTCGAGGGCATGCTCGTGGCCGGCGCGGGCAACGCATTTGACGTGCTCTCCTTTCACGCCTATACTTTCTGGCGCACACTGGGCCGTCCGGCGTTGGGCGCGCCGGTCGACTGGCGGGTGGGCTACCTGAAGGATGTGCTGGCGCGCTACGGCGTGGCGGAGAAGCCCCTGTTCCGCACCGAGGGCGCGCTACTCTGCGCCGGGGAGGTAACGCCGGAGTGTCGCTGGGCGCAGGCCGACTACCTCTCGCGGCTCTTCACGCGATCGCTGCGCGACAGGCTGGCAGCGAACATCTGGTATGTCTACGATAGTGACTCGTACCACAACACGGCGCTGATCGAGCCTGGCGACGTGCTGGTGCCGCGTCCGGGCTACTTCGCCTACCGGCATGCCAGCCGGACCCTCGCCGGGGCGCGCTACCTGGGTCGCCTGGGGGGGGTGCCCGATGATGTTGAGGGCTACGTGCTGCGCCGCGGTGCGGAGCATATCGTCGTCGTCTGGAGCGACGAGCCACGGTTGGTGGCGGTCCCTTTGCCGGCCAGCGGGCAGGTGAGTTGCACCAACCGCGACGGCGGGCCGGTGGAGTGCCCACTGGAGGGGAACACGGCGCTGGTGGAGGTACAGACGGGGGCGACCTATCTGCAGATCAGGCCCTGACACGCTGAGACGGGCACCCGTACGGCCTGTGCTATAATCAAACGGCGCTTTTATTGCGTCCGACGTACCCGCCGCAGCGGGGTGGCCTGGCAGCCGCCCGGCACGAAGGGCTAAATGAGCGGCCAGATCTCTCGCCCGCCTACCTCACCCGGCAGTGTTGCCGCGACTGATGCAGCCGCCGACACGCGACACCTGAGGGTCTGGTGGCTAGTGCTTGCGCTGGTAACGGCTGTGCTTACTGCGCTGCTCGCACGACCGCTGCTGGCGGCGGCCTACCTCAGCTACGGCTCACACACCCTCGACCAGGCCCGCGCGGCGCACGATCGCGCCGACATGCTGGCGCGGGCTGCCGCGGCCCTCGAGCGGGCCAGTGCCATCGCCGGTGGCAACAGCCTCGCCCTCCGGCGCCTGGCTGAGGTCTACACCCTTACGGGCCAAACCGCCGCCGCGATCGACGCCCTCGAACGCGCCCTGCAGTATCAGCCCGAGAGCCTGCTAATAAAACGCGAACTGGCTCGCGCCTACGAAGTAGCGGGGCGTGAAGCTGACGCGATCGCGGTCTGGGCAGCACTTGGTTTGGAAACAAACAAATATGTGGATGTTGCCAGGGCACACTTTCGCGAGGGTAACCTCGCCGGCTCACTCGAGTGGTATGCGCGCGCCGAGTCGGCAGGCTACAGCCTTGACCGCGCTGATCGCTTCCGCCAGGTGATCAGCGCGGTGATCACAGACGACCCGGCAACCCGGACCTATGCCGAGCAGCTACGCCGGCTGGATCCCGATGCGGCTCCGACCCCCGTCGGCCGGAGCGGGCAGGTTGCCGGGGCCAGTCTGCGCCTCAGCACTGCCTTCGCTGATCTCGGTGCCGACGCGGGGACACGGCTCGACGACGCTTTTGCTCTCACCGGCAATCAACCCCCTAACGGCGAGGGATTGCTCTGGCGAAACGGTGAGGCGGTGGCGATCTTCGAAGTTCATACCGGTGGCGCCTTCAACCTGCGGAGTGGCCTGCGCCACCGCGGACCGCCACCGGCAGCGTATCTGCTGAGGCTCGACGGACGCCCGCTCCAGCAGGGGGCCATCAGCGACGACCAGGGCTGGACTGAGATCGAGGTCCCGGTGACGCTCACACCCGGGCTCCACACAGTGCACATCCACTTCCTGAACGAGCAGCCGGTGTTGTGGGGGCTGGACCGGGGGTTGCTGGTGCGCTCGATCGAACTGGAGTGGCGCTGATGGCCAGTCGCCCCGCAGACACGCGCCGTCGCGCCAGGGTCGTGCGGAGGGTGCTGCCCTGGCACAGCCCTCGCGCGACGGCGCGCACGACAGGTGCCTCACCGTGTTCCAGCTAACCCTCCAGCGGTTCCACACGAGGCTCCCGGCCCTGCTGATTGGCACGCTGGTAGTGCTCAACCTGCTGCTGGCGTTCGCGTTCAACTGGTACATCCTCGTCGTTGTAGGCCCTGGCACCCTCACCGACGGGCTGGTCGCGAGCATGATCGTGCCCCAGTTCGTGCTTTCGATCGTCACCGGCCCACTGCTTAACATCCTTGTCCCGGTGCTGGCACCTCAGGACCCCGAGCGGGCCCGGGCCGATACCTGGACCGTGCTCCAAGGGCTCGGGCTTGGTGCTCTGGCCCTCGCCCCACTGCTCACCCTGATGGCACCACTCTGGGTGCCGGTGGTCGTCCCAGGCTTTGCGCCGGAGACGACCCGGCTTACCATCACGCTGACCCGCATCCTGATGATTTCGCTGGTGCTCAACCTGCTGGTTGTGGTGGCCTGGTGCTACTATCGATCGCAGGGGCGCTTCGTGCAGGTCGAGCTCAACACCCTCCTCGGCAATCTTGCTGGCCTGATTGCCCTGGTCATTGTGCTGCCGAGGGGCGGGATCATCGGGGCGGCATGGGTAATGGCCGCCCGACCACTGCTGCAGTTTTCCCTGCTGCTGCCCGGCCTGGGCCGTTACCTCGCCCCTGACTGGCGCAGCTCGAGCCTGGGTACCGCCTGGCGTCGCGCGCTGCCAATGCTCGCAGGCGCATCATTTTACAAGGTAACGTATATTACCGACCGGGCCTTCGCTTCGCTCGCCCCGGCCAGCAGCCTCTCGCTCTTCAGCCTCGCCACCCAGCTCTACAGCTCCGCCGAGCAAGTGATCGCCAAGTCGGTCGTCGCGCCAACCGTGCCACGTATGGCGCGCCTTGCCGACGCTGGTGAGTGGGCGCAGTTCCAGCACGTCTACTGGCGGCGCTTTTTCGAGATCCTCGGACTGATGCTTACGGGGCTACTCACCCTCATTCTGGTCGGGCAGCCAGTGCTGCACCTCTTGGTCGGGCACGGTAATGTCACCGACGAGAATGTACAACTGCTCTGGCTGATCCTGGTTGCCCTTGGCGGGCAACTGGTGATTAGCCCGGTCGCATCGGTGCTGAACGCGGCTTTCTATACCCGCGGTGAGACGGTCATCCCGACGATTATCGGCGCCGCAGCGACCGTAATCGGGATCGGGCTACGGTTTGCCGGCCTGCAATGGTTTGGCATCGTCGGCCTGGCACTTGGTGTGACCGCTCAATATGCTCTGGCTCTGGCAGTCCTGATTCCAATTACGATCCTGCAAGGCGCCCGGCAGTTGAAACCTGGAGGTACTTTCCGTGACACACACGATTGACCAGGCCGCACACGATCTGGCAACCGAGACAATCGGCAGATGCCCGGTGTGTAGCTCGGTGGAGCGCACGACGGCCTATACCGGCCTGACCGATCGTCTCTTTGGCGCACCGGGCACGTGGACTCTCCACACCTGTGCGCAGTGTGGCCTGATCTACCTCGAT
The DNA here is from genome assembly GCA_034432515.1 of Chloroflexaceae bacterium. Lineage (GTDB taxonomy): Bacteria > Chloroflexota > Chloroflexia > Chloroflexales > Chloroflexaceae > JACAEO01. The sequence continues at coordinate 6,525 of DAOUBZ010000109.1, forward strand.
CCCCGCCCCACAAAGGATGCGATGCACCTCGTCTATACAGCGGCCTACGGACGGCGCAAGGCACCGCCCGGTCCGGCCAGGCGGGGGCCGCTGTCGAGGGTCAAGGCTGGAGCACGCCGTGGCTATCTTGCCAACGCCTATGGCTACAGCACCGGGGTCGGGGTGCTCGACCGGACTCTCGGATTGGGTGTATTGCTCATCGTCAACTGGCGTGAGCGGCTCGACCACAGCGTCCTGCAGCTGCGGGCCCAGCTGGGTGGGCGCCTGCTCGACATCGGCTGTGGCGTTGGCGCCCTGGTCGAGACGCTGGGACACCTTGGCTGGAATGCCGAGGGGATCGACACCGACGAGGAGGTCGTGGCGGTGTGCCGCACACGTGGCCTGCGGGTAAGCCTCGGTACACTCGAGGAGCAGCGCTACCCAGACAACCACTTCGATGTTGTGACGATGATGCACGTGATCGAGCACGTGCCCGACCCGGTCGGGATGCTACGCGAGGTGCACCGTATCTTGAAGCCCGGTGGCCGCGTGCTGATGCTGACCCCGAACACAAAGAGCCTCGGCCGTCAGCGCTTTGAGATGCTCTGGCTGGGTCTCGATGTCCCACGTCATCTGTGCCTTTTCAACGGGGCGATCCTTTCTTTGGCCGCGCAGAGAGCGGGATTCGCTCGAGCCGTGTGGCATACAAGCGCGCGGATCTCTTTCTTCAATAGTCTGAACGCATTCGAACTGCGGCGCCATCAGCGCAACGCGTATGGCCCAGTCTCGCGTGAGAGCTGCATTCACGCTGCCGGCTTCGAACGCGAGGTTCGTCGGAGGCTGCGGCGCGATCCTGAGGCGGGTGATGAGTTGCATCTGGTGGCCCACAAATGAGCTCTGTGCAACCAACAGTCTGCGCTGTAGTGCTGACCTACGGCGAGCGCTGGTGGCTGCTCGAGCAGGTGCTGCGGGGTCTGCAAGCCCAGGAGGCCCCGCTCAGTGCGGTGGTGGTGGTTGCCAATGGCACGCCCTACGACCTGGGTGCACGCCTCGCCACCTGGAGGCCTGGCCTGCCGGGCCTCGTGGTCGTCGCGCTTGTTGCGAACCTCGGCTCGGCCGCTGGCTACCGGGCAGGATTGGCGCGCGCCGCCGAACTCGGCCACGACCTGATCTGGCTCCTCGACGACGATAACGTGCCGCACCTCGATGCCCTGGCACAGCTGCTGCGCGCGCGACGCATGCTCGGCGCTAGCGATCAGCACCTGTTTGCCTCCCTCCGCCCCGACCGCGAGAAGTATCTGCAGGTCGTCTACGCCGACGCCACGCTATCAACCGGCCGCCCCGACAGCTTTATGGGCTTCAGCCCCGGCGAACTCCCTCGCATGCTCCGCGGCCGGCTTGTGCGGCGGAAATCCGCGGCACGCCAGCAACGCCTGGTCGCCCCCGTGAAGCGCATCGACTACGCCGTCTACGGTGGGCTGCTGCTCCCAAGTGCCTGGGTGGAACGGGTGGGACTGCCGGATGAGCGCTACGTCCTCTATATCGACGACCGCGAGTACACGACACGGATCAGCCAGGCGGGCGGTGACATCTACCTGGTGGCCGCCAGCGTGGTCGAGGACGCCGATCGCTCGTGGCACGTGCAGGCCGGGGCACGGCGCCTCCCACCGCTGCTCGACCCGGCCGCTGCCGAGGACCGGGTTTACTACACTGTCCGTAACCTGGTATGGTACGATCTGTGCTACACAGTGCGCCGGCGCTGGCGCTACCTGCTCAACCTCACGCTCTTTCTGGCGCTCCAGGCCGCGCTCGCCCTGGCCCGCGGCGTCACGCTGCAGCAACTTCGCCCACGCCTGGCGCTGATCCGCACGGCCGTGTCCGACGGACTGCACGGCCGGCTCGGGCCACGGATGCCGCCGCTGGCCACTAGCTAATCTCAGGAGAACTCTATGCCCCGAACATTCACGATTGATGCGACGACGATCTCTGATACGAGCGACTGCTATGTGATCGCCGAGATCGGCCACAACCACCAGGGCGATATCGAGAAGTGCAAGGCCCTCTTCCGTGCCGCGCGTGATTGTGGCGCCGATGCGGTGAAGCTGCAGAAGCGGGATAATCGCTCGCTCTACACCGCGGCGATGTTCAACAAGCCTTACGAGAACGAGAATAGCTTCGGCGCCACCTACGGCGAGCACCGCGAGTTCCTTGAGTTTGGCCGCGATGAGTACCTGGAGTTGCAGCGCTACGCACGCGAGCTCGGGGTGAGTTTCTTCGCCACGGCCTTTGATATCCCCAGTGCCAGCTTCCTCGCCGAACTGGAGATGCCATGCTATAAAATCGCCTCGGCGGACCTGAAGAATATCCCGCTGCTGCGGCACATTGCCCAGATCGGCAAGCCGATGATCGTCAGCACCGGCGGCGCGCTCATGGAGGATATCCAGCGGGCCTACGATGCAGTGATGCCGATCAACCCCCAGTTGGCCTTCCTCCACTGCACCGCCACCTACCCCACCCAGCCCGAGGAGATGAACCTGCGCGTGATCACCACCCTGCGCGAGCGCTTTCCTGAAACGGTGATCGGCCTCTCCGACCATTACAACGGCATCGCGATGTCGGTGGCGGCCTATGTGCTCGGCGCTCGCATCATCGAGAAGCACCTCACACTCAACCACACCTGGAAGGGTACCGACCACGCCCTCTCGCTTGAGCCGATCGGTATGTCCAAGATGATCCGCGACTTGCGCCGGACACGCGTCGCCCTCGGCGATGGCGTGAAGCGTATCCTGCCCGGTGAGCAAGGACCCATTCAGAAGATGGGCAAGATGATCGTCGCCGCCCGCGACCTGCCCGCCGGCCATGTGCTCACCGCGCGGGACCTGGCCTTTAAGTCGCCCGCTGATGGCCTGCCGCCCTATGAGGTCGAGCGCCTGCTGGGTCGCGTCCTGCTGCAACCGCTCGCCGCCGACGAAGCAGTGCGCTTTGAGTATCTCGACGAGGTGCGCGGGTGATCGACGTCGAACTTGCGATCCTGATGCGCCGCGTGCGCCTGGTGGCCTTCGACTTCGATGGGGTCTTCACCGATAACACTGTGCTGGTGGCCGAGGACGGCACCGAGCATGTGCGCTGCTGGCGCGGCGATGGGATCGGCCTGCGGTTGCTCGAGGGCCTTGGCGTGGCGACGATCGTGATCTCCACCGAGGAGAACCCGGTGGTGTCAGCGCGCTGCCGCAAACTCAAGATCCGCTGCCTCCAGGGTGTGCACGATAAGCGCGCCGCCCTCGAGGGCGTGCTGGCTGAGGCCGGGCTTGGCCTCGACGTCGCGGCCTTCCTCGGCAACGATGTGAATGACCGGGCCTGCCTCGAGGCCGTCGCCCTGCCGATCGTGGTGCACGACGCCCACCCCGCCGTGATCTCGCTCGCCCGCCTGCGCACTAGCACGCCCGGTGGCTACGGGGCCGTACGCGAGGTCTGCGACCTCTTTGTGGCGGCCCACCAGGAGCACCAATGAGTGCCGACCCACTCTTCAGCGTCGCTGGGCGCGTCGCCGTCGTCACCGGCGGCCTCGGGCAGCTCGGGCGCCAGTTCAGCGGCGCCCTGGCCGCGCGCGGCGCCCATGTCGCTATCCTCGACCGGCGCCAGGACCCGGCCCTGGTCGCCACACGCTTCGGCGACCTGCCCGGCCGAGTGATCAGCCTGGAGGCCGATCTCACTCGTCGGGCTGAGCTTGAGGCGGCCCTGGCGATCATTGAGGCTCAACTGGGCACGCCACACATCCTGGTCAACAATGCCGCCCTCGACTCGCCGCCCAATGCCCCGGCGGCCGAGAATGGCCCCTTCGAGCACTACCCCGAGGAGTCGTGGGACCGAGTGATGGAGGTGAATGTCAAGGGTGTCTTCCTCACCTGCCAGGTGTTCGGCGGGCGTATGGCTGCGGCCGGGCGCGGCTCGGTGATCAACGTCAGCTCGATCTATGGCCTGGTCTCGCCTGATCAGCGCATTTACAGCTACCGGGCGGCAAGTGGTGCGCCCTTCTACAAGCCGGTGGCCTACGCGGCCTCCAAGTCGGCGCTGCTCAACCTGACACGCTACCTGGCGACGTACTGGGCGCCGCGGGGCGTGCGCGTCAACACTGTCACCTTCGCCGGGGTCTTCAACAATCAGGACGAGCAGTTCCTCGCCGGTTACCTGCCGAAGGTGCCGCTTGGCAGGATGGCCCGCGAGGATGAGTATAATGGGGCGATCGTCTTTCTGGCCTCCGACGCCTCGGCCTACATGACCGGGTCGAACCTGGTGATCGATGGCGGCTGGACGGCCTGGTAGGCAGTTTCTGCGAGAGGCATATGCTCCCCGAGGTGATACCGAACTGGATCGACGGCCGCGAGGTGCCCGCCCTCGATGGGGGGCGCTTCACCAAACTGCGCCCCGTTGACGGACGGCCCCTGTGCGAGGTGGCCCGCTCGCGATCCGCCGATGTCGCGGCGGCCGTGGCCGCCGCGCGGGCGGCCCAGCCCGCCTGGGCCAGTACACCGCCCGTGCAGCGCGGCCTGCTGTTGCACCGCATGGTGGTGCGCATGGAGCAGCGCCGCGAGGAGATCGCCCAAATTGTCGCCGCCGAGACCGGGAAGGCCCCGAAGGAGGCCCTGGGTGAGGTGGGCGGTGCGATCCAGTGCGGGCTATTCTATGCCAGCGAGGGCCAGCGCCTCTATGGCCGGACCACCACCAGCGGCACGCCGAACAAGTATGCCATGACTGTGCGCATGCCGATCGGGGTAGCCGGGTTGATCATCGCGGCCAATACGCCGATCGCCAACGTGGCCTGGAAGATCTTCCCGGCGCTGATCTGCGGCAACACAGCTGTGCTCAAGAATGCCGAGGACACACCCGGCACTGCCTGGATCGTGGGCCAGATCGCCCAGGAGTGCGGGCTACCGGCGGGCGTGCTCAATATCATCCAGGGCTATGGCGAAGAGGCGGGCGCACCGCTGGTGGCCCACCCTGATGTTGGCGTGGTCAGCTTCACCGGCTCCACTGAGGTCGGGCGGATCATCCAGCGCGTGGCCGGTGAACGCTTCTGCCGGGTGAGCCTGGAGCTCGGCGGCAAGAACGCGCTGGTGGTTTGCGATGATGCCGACCTGGAGCATGCGGCGAAGTGGGTGCTGCTCTCGGCCTTTTCCAATGCCGGGCAGCGCTGCGCCGCGGCGAGCCGGGTGGTCGTCTTCGACGCAGTCTATGAGCCGTTCCGCGCGCTGCTACTGGAGAAGATCGCTCGCTTGCGGGTTGGCCCCGGTGATGAGCACGACTTCGGCCCGGTGATCAATGCGAACCAACTCCAGGCGATGCTCGCCGCGGTTGAGGCTGCCCGTTCCGAGGGCGCGACGGTGCTAGCCGGTGGGCGGCGCCTCGACGGCCCGGAGCACCGCGATGGCTTCTACATGGCCCCGACGCTGATCGAGGGGGTGGATCCCGATGCCGAGTTGTCGCGCTGCGAGCTGTTCGGGCCGATCGCCACCCTCTACCGCGCGCCCGACTTCGCGGCGGCCCTGGTCCTGGCCAACCGCTCGCCCTATGGTCTTACCGCCGCGATCCACACGCGTAGCATCCACCGCGCTGTTCGCTTTTGTGAGCAGGTTCAGGCTGGCGTGGCCGTCGTCAATGCAGGAACCTACGGCAGCGAGCCGCATATGCCCTTCGGTGGCCTGCGCCAGTCGGGCAATGGCACGCGCGAGCCCGGCACCGAGGCCCTCGACGTCTACAGCGAGCTCAAGGACGTCTATATTAACATCGACCCGGCCCAACTGTAGAGCCCTGGGTCCCTGGCCGGTGTACTGAGGCCCGGCTGAGTCTCGGCTATAATGACCTGCGCCCAGGGTCGGTTGTCTGGGACTTGCAAGCTGATAAGATGTGGTGACTGTGACTATTCTGGAAACGCCCAGCCTGGTAGGCTTGATTCCCGCCCGCAGCGGTTCGAAACGGGTGCCGGGCAAGAATATCCGCACCCTAGGCGGCCATCCGCTGATCGCCTATACGATCGCCGCCGCCCGCAGCAGCGGAGTTTTCTGTGCCGTTGTCGTCTCTACCGACGATGAGCGCACTGCTGCCATTGCGCGTCACTACGGGGCCGAGGTGCCGTTTCTGCGCCCCGCCGAGTATGCCGGCGACCTCTCGCCTGATATCGAGTGGGTGCGCTATACCCTCGCCCGCCTGCGCGATGAGGGCCGCGCCTACGACTGCTTCAGCATCCTGCGGCCCACCAGCCCCTTCCGCCAGCCCGAGACGATCCGCCGTTGCTGGGCACAGTTTCTTGCCACCCCCGGCATCGACTCGATCCGTGCCGTGGAGAAAGTCAGGCAACATCCCGGCAAAATGTGGGTCATCCATGGTGACCGCATGGTGCCACTGTTATTGCATCCCCGTGGCACCCCCTGGCATAGCCAGCAGTACCAGGCCCTGCCTGAGGTCTTTGTACAGAACGCCAGCCTCGAGATCGCCTGGAGCCGAGTTGCCCTGGAGGGCGGTACGATCGCCGGAGAGATGCTCGCCCCCTTCTTTACCGAGGACAGTGAAGGTGTCGACGTGAATGACTGGATCGACTGGCTGGTTGCTGAGGAGTTGCTGCGCCAAGGTCGTGCCAGGCTTCCTGACGTTGCCGTGCCGCCTTTTCCCGATGTTACCCTGTAACGGAGCTTTGCTGTGACCACACTCTGGTTCGTGCCCGCCTCCGAGTTGCAGCGCGTTCGTACCCTGGCCATCCCCGCCACCCAACGCGCCGCGCTCTTTGCGACCCTCTGCCGGATCAATACGCTCTACATGATTATGCGTGCCGGATCGGGCCACCTCGGCACTAGCTTCAGTTCGCTGGATCTGCTCAGCTGGCTCTTCCTCGAAGAGTTGGAACAGCCCGGTGCGAGCGAGCACGGCGACGGTGATATCTTCTTCTCCTCCAAGGGCCACGATGCCCCGGGCAAATACGCGGTGCTGCTGGCCCTCGGGCTGCTCGACTTCGAGTTGATCCATCAGTTGCGCCGGCTCGATGGTCTGCCTGGCCACCCCGACGTGGGTACGCCACACATGCACACCAACACCGGTTCGCTGGGTATGGGCATCTCCAAGGCCCGTGGTATAGCACTGGCGCGACGGATGCTCGGCCAGCAGGGCCGGATCTTCGTGCTCACCGGCGATGGTGAACTGCAGGAGGGCCAGTTCTGGGAGTCGCTCCAGCCCACCGCCAACCGGCGCCTCGATGAGATCACCGTGATCGTCGACCATAACAAGATCCAGTCTGACATCTGGGTCGAGCAGGTGAGCGACCTGGGCGACCTGGAGGCCAAGCTGCGGGCCTTTGGCTGGCACGTGGCCCGCTGCAACGGCCACGACTTTGCCGCGATCGCGCACACCCTCGCCGAGTTGCGAGCTGTGACCGACCGGCCCAGGATCGTGATCGCCGATACCGTCAAGGGTCAAGGGGTCTCGTTTATGGAGGGGACCGCACTCCAGCCGGGCGACCGGCTCTACCGCTTCCACAGTGGTGCGCCGAGTCCGGAGTTTTATGCCCGCGCCGCCGAGGAGTTGATCGCGCGCGCCAACGCGCTGCTGGCCGCCACCGCGGCGCCGCCCCTGCACCTCGAGTCGACGCCTTGCCCACCGCGGCCAGCCGCCGACGGTGCGCAGCGGTTGATTCCCGCCTACGCCCAGGCCTTGAAGGAGCAGGCCGAGCGCAACCCGCGCATCGTCGCCCTCGACGCCGACCTGGCGCTGGACACCGGTCTGCTACCCTTCGAGCAGCGCTTCCCCGAGCGCTTCGTGGAGTGCGGCATCGCCGAGCAGGATATGGTCTCGCAGGCCGGTGCTATGGCCCTGCGCGGCCTGCTACCGATCTGCCACTCCTTCGCCTGCTTCATGCCGCCGCGGGCCAATGAACAGATCTACAACAACGCCACCGAGTTGACGAAGGTGATCTACGTCGGCTCCCTGGCCGGCTTGCTGCCCGGAGGCCCCGGTCACTCGCACCAGAGTGTGCGCGACATCGCCATCCTCGCTGCGAATCCGGGCATGGCGCTGATCGAGCCATGCTGCGAACAAGAAGTCGGCATGGCGCTGGACTATCTGCTGAACCGGCACCAGGGCAGTGGTTATCTGCGTCTGGTCTCCATTCCCTGCGTCGTCCCCTACCAGCTGCCGCCAGGCTACACGCTCGAGCCAGGCCGCGGCGTGGCGCTGACTGAGGGGCGCGATGCCGTGCTCTTCGGCTACGGGCCGGTGATGCTGCCCCAGGCCTGCCGGGCTGCCGAGTTGCTCGCTGAGCACGGTATTGGTCTCAAGGTGGTCAATCTTCCATGGCTCAACATGGTTGACGCCGCCTGGCTGCGCGAGACAGTGGCCGGTTGCCGCTACGTCTTCACGCTCGACAACCACTACATCACTGGTGGACAGGGCGAGTACCTGCTGGCTGCGATCGCGCGTCTGGGATTGACGGGCCTGGAAGGGGCGCGCTCGTTCGGCGTAACAGAGATCCCGCGCTGCGGCCAGAACGACGAGGTACTGCGGGCCCACGGCCTCGACGCCGCAAGCCTGGCTGAGGCGATCATCGAGATACTGCAGGATGTAGAGAAATTGTAGAGGCTCAATCGTGAATGTGCCCAAACCCCTCAAGCCAGTTTTCAAACGCAACAAATATCGGTTGCAGCACGAGATCGCTTCATATCAGCCTTTACCTGATTGGCACAGGATTCTTGGTGCCGATATGGCGACCTGGGTTGAGGCCCGAACGCGGGCTGATGGCCCGTATGTGCTGATTGCCACTGGGGGCGGAGGGCACCCGGCCGTTACGCCACTAGAGGGGATGCTTGGCGTTGCACTGACCCTCCGGGGGGCCAGAGTTCACTTTCTGCTGTGTGACGGGCTGCTACCCGCCTGTCTGCAGGCCATGCATTTCTTGTGGCGGGATAGTGCTGCCTTTGCCCGTCACGGTCCACGAGCACTATGCCGTAGCTGCTATCGCGCCGGTTACAACAGCTATGCACCCCTTGGACTGCCTATTCATCGTTACGGCGACCTTGTAACGCCTGAAGAGAAGGCACAGGCTCAAGAGATTGCTTACAGCCTGTCTATCCAGGCCATCGAGAACTACGCCTTCGATGGGCTTGCCATAGGTGAACATGCGATGGCTGGAGCACTCAGGTACTTTGCTACTGGCGATCTGAATGGCGAGCCTCACGGTGAACAAGTAGCGCGGCGCTATCTGGAAGCGTCGCTACTTTCGGTGTTTGCGGTTCGTCGACTTGTGCACCAGTATCCGTTCCACAGAGCAGTGTTCCACCACGGCATTTACGTTCCCCAGGGTGTCGTTGGCGAAGTCTGTCGCCAGGCCGGGATAGGCGTCGTAAACTGGGTTCCGGCCTACCGCACCAGCAGTTTCATTTTCAGCCACGATGACACGTACCATCACACACTCATGACGGAACCGACGGTATTGTGGGAAAACCTGCCGTGGAGCGAAGACCTAGAAAACGAGACGCTGGACTATCTCAAGAGCCGCTGGCAAGGGACGCGTGACTGGATCTACTTCCATGAGCGGCCTCAGGAAGATCTGCAGTTGATTCAGGCCGAAACAGGCATTCGCTTCGACAAACCAACCATTGGCCTGTTGACCAACGTAATGTGGGACGCCCAGTTGCATTACCCGGCGAATGCGTTTCCAAATATGCTGGACTGGGTGCTTCAGACCATTGCCTATTTCGCAAAGCGGCCCGATCTACAGCTGCTCATCCGTATTCATCCAGCGGAACTGCGAGGATCGATTCCGTCACGCCAGCCTATCCTTCGTGAAATCCAGCGTTTCTTCCCGATTATGCCATCAAATATCTATGTCATCCCCCCCGAAAGCAACATAAGTACTTACGCTGCTATGCTCCAGTGTGATAGTGTGATCATCTACGGGACGAAAACCGGCGTAGAACTCACAAGCCTCGGCATCCCAGTTATCGTTGCCGGTGAAGCCTGGATTCGCGGGAAGGGTCTGACCATCGATGTCCATAGCGCTGAGACGTACTTCGAGATCCTCGACACATTGCCTCGAGGCCATCGCCTGGACGAGGCGACCATGCGTCGGGCACGGACGTACGCCTATCATTTCTTCTTCCGGCGCATGATTCCTCTGAGTTTTGTCACGAAAACCCAATCCAGTCCGAGGAACGTGTGGGGTTGGTGGCCATACATGTTGCAGATTGCGCGAATCGATGCACTGGCGCCGGGCCGTGACCGAGGGCTTGATACGATTTGTGACGGTATCATACAAGGGACGCCGTTCGTGTATCCTGCGGAGCAAATCACCCCACGAGCCGTATCTGTACCAGTTGTAGCCGACAATCCAGAATAATACTACAACGAAGTTGTGCCTTGTGCCGCATCAGTACGCCGTCCGCCTGTCACCCTGAGCGGAGGCGTAGCCGGAGTGAAGGATTTCGGTATGGCATCACCGCCGAGATTCCTCGCGGAGGTTACCCTGAGCCCTTCGCTTCGCTCAGGGTAACCTCCGCCGAAGGGCTCAGGATTAATACCAATTACCTATGAACATACCGCATTAATCGCCTCCCGGAGGTAGGAGTATCCGGTCAGGGATTGCACGACAGGGTCGGTGTAGTTGTCAAGATGGGCACAGATCTCATCTTCCAGGCAGTCAAGATGGGCGAAGCGGTGTCCTGCGAGTTTGCTGCGGAGATCTTCCCACAGTCGCTCGGTCGGGTTGAGTTCCGGGCAGGCTGGGGCGAAAAAGACCAGCGCCATGTTGGCGGGGATGCGCAGACATTTGGCCGTATGGGCACCGCTCTGATCCATCAGCATCACATTGAACGTATCCGGATGTGCTTCCGCAAACAGATCCAAGAACATTTGCATGTTCGTCGCATCCAACCGGGGCAAGAGGAGGAAAAAGCGCTCCCCGCTCTCGGGAGCCACCGCACCATAGAGCCAACAGTTCGCATACTGGTGCTGAGTCGTGATGATCGGCTTCACCCCTTCCAAGGTGATGCGGCGGCGCAGGATGGTCATCAGCCCCCAGCGGCTTTCGTCTTGGGTCCAAACCTTCAGGGGTTTGGGGTTGTCGGCGGGAATGGCTGCGCTGATTCGTTCGACGACCTCGGCTTTGAAGGTCTCGATTGCACCCGTTTTTTTTCCCGATTACTCCGGCGCGCCACTTTGGGCCGGGCCTTGAGCTTGTAGCGCACCAGTTTATGCACGGTGGAATACGCGAGCCGAATCCCATGCTGCTGCCAGAGCCAATCCACAATCTCCCCATACGAGGCGAAGCCCGTTGGGGTGGCGAGGGCCTCGCGCAAGGCGGCTTCGACCTCCGGCGGCAGGCTCGACGGTTTGCCTGCGGCGACATACACCTCGAGCAAGGCGTCACGTCCGCCGTCAGCATACTGGGCGAGCCACGCGCCGATCGTCTCGCGATTCACCCCCAGGATTGCCGCTGCTTCCTTCCGCGTCTTGACCTGCTGGCTGGCAAAGAGGTAGAGCATCTGCAGGCGTTGCGCCCGCTTGACGTCATCCTCGGCCTTCAGCAAGATCTTCAGTTCGTCCGCAGGCTCCGTAATGGTCGGTACGGCCCGGTTCATCGCTACCCCTCCTATTCGGAAACAGGTAGTTTCAGTCTATCATAGTAATGCGTCATGTTCAAGGGTAATTGGTATAACTCCGCCGAAGGGCGCGGAATGACAACCTTCGTTGTAGTAAGTTAAGACAGGTAAGCAGTATCAGATTGCCAACTTCTGCGGTGACGGCGAAGGCTGCGCTCACGGTATACCGGCATTGGTATCAGGATAATTGGTATGATACATCCACGCGTCATCCTATACGGTCTGTTTATTACGGTAACCTGGGAGGGTCTACTCTATGGATCGATAGGTGATTTCAATATCCGTCCCTATCAATTGTTTCTTGGTATAGGCTTGATATTGGCACTGGTACGAGGTGCTTTCGTTGTGGGCGGAATAGGTGTACTACTGGTTTTGTATGCTGCATCCGGGATTCCCGGGTTGATGCATTCCGTTGCTCTGAATGACTCGCTGCGAATCCTGTTGTTCAACGGGATTATGGTGTTGATCACCCTCACGGTGCGAGCGTTTCTGCAGGGCAACCGAGGCGCTCTCGAACGAGGGTTGTGGTTCTGGACGCTCGTTGTTGGCAATATTGTCAACGTGTTTGGACTGTTGCAGGTTGTGACCTGGGCTGCGGGTGTCCCTATCTCACGCCATTTTGCACCGGAATTCTATCCGCTCTACCGACCTTACTCTGTGTTTACTGAACCAAATTTCTATGGAAACTTCCTGGCGAGTCAAATTGCAATACTGGTGGTGCTTATGAATACCCCTGCCGCAAAGCGACGCTGGCCAATCATTATGCTTACCGCTGTATTAGCGATTCTTCTCATCGCCTTGAACCAGAGTCGTGGACCATGGATTGCCACACTTAGTGTTTGCCTGCTATTTATTGTCATTCGTTATCTTCGTCGCTGGACCTTTCCTCTGGCACTCGGTATCATATCTGGTACGGTAGCTGTGGTTGCACTCATGCTGTTGATTCTGGCGTCCGTGACGGCCCCAAAGCTCACTGATGCCTTCACGCAGCGCCTACAAGACACCGTCAGTCCGCTTGCTGAGGGTGCGGCCCAGGATAGGGTCAAGGATATTATGCGCAGCCTGGAGGAGTTTCGTGAGCATCCATGGATCGGCAACGGGGTGGGCACCTGGGGCTACTACGTCGCTCGCGAGGGACGGGAGGCTCGTACTCCACCACGTAACCTTGTAACGGCGTGGTTGTTCGAAAAAGGGATTTTGGGCGCAGTCATCGGCGTGGCTCTGCACTTGGCCATTATCATACGTACCGCAGTAGCGCTGCGCTACGCCGATCCCCAGTTGCGAATGTACATCTGGGCACCATTTGTTGGCTGGATGGCTGTGCTCATTACCTTTCAGTTCACGGTTCTGGAGATCAGTCCCTTCTATTGGACGGTACTCGGAATGCTTCTTGCAGCAACTGACCAGAGCATGATAGAACGTGTGGCGCAGCGACAAGTCGTTCCTGTGCAGCGACTCTCTTCCAGCGTTGCGCGAAATTGAACTCTTCGCACAGCGGGTTGCACGGTAATTCAAAGGATCATCGCTAGGCTACGACATACGGAGAGGTACCATGCATTTTGCAACGCGAAAGGGATTTGTATACTCAAAGCTTTCGCCACGCTTTGCACTCCATCGCGCAATTACGACACTCTATTTGTTGCGTGGGCGGCGTCCGGACTCAAAGGGATATATGAGTTATCGTCAAGAGTACGTCTATCGCGCACTAAACAACCGTCAACTTATGGCTCTCTTTCGCGCCAATAAACCGCTGCCTTACAACTATGGAAGAGGGCTTGATGAACGTGTCGTTGAGTACCCCTGGATAATGGCACGCATCAATCAAGGATCTGGTATTATATTAGATGCTGGAGCAGCTTTGAATTACGAGTCTATCTGTAAACACCCAGCCCTTGCTCAAAAGAATATTATTGTGTATACCCTTTCACCCCATGGTGAAAATCATATCTTGACATCGCGCATCTCGTATATCTACGGCGATCTTCGTAGTATCCTCTTGCGTGACAATGCCGTTGATGATGTGATTAGTATATCCACTATCGAACATATTGGTATGAACAATTATAAGTACACAAAAGACGCGAAGTTTTTCGAGAGGAGTGAGGATTCGTTTGTTCTGACCATTCAGGAACTATGTCGTTCGCTAAAGCCTGGAGGACGACTGCTACTTACCGTGCCCTATGGTCGTTCTCAGGATTTGAACTGGCTCTTCCAGTTTGATGAGGATCGCCTAGAAATCCTGACAGACAGCTTTAATGGTCAGATTCTGGAGAAAGTGTACTACAGGAAAGACGCATCTGGATGGCAAATAACAACCATGGATGAATGTACGGAATGCGAATATGATGAACAATATAGCCAGGCGAGTGCGGTGGCATGTATTAATCTAGTGAAATGCTAGACGACGTATCCGGTTCGTATTTCGGGATTAATAGAGGTTGTTCCGATTTATGGTAGAATGCCCATAGCGCAACAGGAGGTGGGCAATGGGACGATTAACCTACGCGGCAGTGGCTGAGAAGCCGGCGGACGTGCTGGCCTTGACCAGTTTGACGGT
>DAOUBZ010000110.1:0-3545 GCA_034432515.1 Chloroflexaceae bacterium
CGCGACCGACGCGCGTCCAACACCAGGGCCGGCGCAGGCCACTCCGGGCTGCGCGCCGACCCCGCCAGGGGCCATCCCGGCGCCGCCCGGCGGGCCGCCGCAGCCTGGCCCCGACCTGCTGGCCGAGCCATCAATCGCCGGCTACTGTCCCTGCTGCGAGACCCTGCACGTGCTCGCCGAACCCGAGCTTGTCACCTCAACCTGCGGCATGCGCGGCATCGCCGGCACCTGCCCGCGCAGCGGGACCCGGGTCGTCATCTACCCATAAGCAGCGAGGTGGGTGAGGCCAACGGCTTTGGCCTCACCCACCTCGTGTTCTACCGTGCCGCTGCGGGCGGCTATCGGCTATTCACCTCAAACCTTCGCCGCCTCGGAGGCTTCTCTGCCCGCCTGCTGCCTGGCCTTCTCCTCCTCGACGAGCTGGCGCCGCAGCACCTTGCCGATCATCGTCTTGGGCAGTTCGCTGCGGAACTCCACCTCACGTGGCACCTTGTAGGCGGCGAGGTGCAGCTTGCAGAACTCCTTGATCTCCTCGGCGGTCGGGCTCTCCCCCGGTTTGGGCACGATGTAGGCCTTGACGGTATCGTCGCCGCGGGTGGGATGCGGGATACCGGCCACCACCGCCTCCATCACCTTCGGGTGCATAAACAGCACCTCTTCCACATCACGCGGCAGCACCTTGAAGCCCGAGGCGTTGATCATATCCTTCTTGCGATCAACCACGTAGAAGTAGCCGTCGGGGTCCACCTTGCAAATATCACCGGTATGCAACCAGCCCTCGGCGTCGATCGTCGTCGCCGTCTCCTCGGGGCGGTTCCAGTAGGCCTTCATCACCTGCGGCCCGCGCACACAGAGCTCGCCCTGGGTCTCGCCATCGAACGGCAGTGGTTCGCCCGTCTCCAGGTCGATGATCTTCGCCTCGGTATCGGGCAGCGGGACACCGATGCTCCCCGACTTCCGGGTGCCGAACACCGGGTTGCAGTGGGTCACCGGGCTGGCTTCGGTCATCCCGTAGCCCTCGACGAGGCGCCCGCCGGTGATCTGGCCAAAACGCTCCTGGACCTCCATCGGCAGTGGCGCCGAGCCCGAGATACAGGCTTTGATGCTATGCAGATCGTACCTGGCAACATCCTTATGATTGATGATCCCGATGTACATCGCCGGCACGCCCGGGTAGAGGGTTGCCCGCTCCTTCTGCATGATATTCATCACATTGTCGATCGGGCGCGGGTTGGGCACAATTACAATCTCGGCCCCGAGGTAGATCCCATAGAGCATGCAGACCGTCATCCCATAGACGTGGAAGAACGGGATGGCGGCCATCATCTTCTCGCCGCCCGGCCGTCCGCTGGGGAGCCAGGCATTGACCTGGAGCACGTTGGCGACCAGGTTGCGGTGGGAGAGCATCGCAGCTTTGGGCAGGCCGGTGGTGCCACCCGTGTACTGGAAGAGCGCCGTATCGTTTGGATCGACGTTGACCTTGGGCGGCGTGGGACCATACTTCTCCAGCAGGTGCTGGAAGAAGAAGATGTCTTGCTCAGGCTGCACGTCGACCCACTCCGGGGTGCGCTGTTGCGAACTCTTCACCAGCAGGTTCGACGGGAAGCCGAGCGTATCGTGGACATAAGCCACCACCACCCGCTTGATCGGCGTCTCGGCCCGCACCTCGCGCAGCCGTGGCCAGAACAGGTTGAGCAATATGATCGTCTCAGCGCCCGCGTCGGCCAGCTGCTGCTGCAGCTCGCGGCTGGTATAGGTGGGGTTGATATTGACCACGATCGCACCGAGGCGCATCGCGGCGAAGAAGGCAATGATGTAGTGCGGCGAGTTGGGCAGCATCACGGCGACCCGCTCGCCCTTGCGCACGCCCAGCTGATAGAGCGCCGTGGCCATGCGATCGACAAGCTCGTTCAGCTGGCGATAGCTGAGCCGCCCGCCGATGGTGAAACGCCCGCCCAGCATGTACTTGAGGACAAAGTTGGTGGCCGTCTTGTCCGGGTACGTGCGCGCCGCGGTCTGCAGCATGTCACTCAGTGTCTGACTGGGGTAGCTCAGCGTCTGCGGCACCCCCTTCTCATACGCCGACAGCCAGGGCTGCTCCATCAGGCACCTCCTTGTGCGATCACTAAATGCTCCTATACGTCGTCGCGCAACCAGCCTCGCTCGCGGGCAATGAACTTGATCGTCGCGTCATCCGGCGGGTAAAGGCCTGCTGCCTGATACGCGTAAGCCAGCAGTGCCGCGCCGCCGATCAGGCCGAAGATCAGCCCCAGCACAAACGTGAAGGCGCCAACAACCTGTTTCATATATCCTCCCGTGGTCCCTCTGCACGCGCGCTATTGCCCGGGCATTGTACCATATTCCTGCCGATTGTGACGCGCCGCGCTAGCGCCGCGCTTGTGTATAATGGAATTATGCTGCCTGTTCAGGCTAGTTCGCCGTACAGCCCATGTGGGTCGAGGAGCTAAGGATCATGGCCAAGGTGACCATGTCGCGGGGGAAATTTGAGGGTATTCAGGCCTGCGCCGATGAACGGGGCATTATTGCCGCCGCCGCGATGGACCAGCGCGGTTCGCTCAAGAAGGCGATTGCTAAAGCCCACGGTCACGAGGTTGGGGATAGTGCGCTGACCGAGTTCAAAACGGCGGTCACCCGCATTCTGTCACGCCACGCCAGCGCAATCCTGATCGACCCGGAGTATGGCCTGCCCGCCCTGGCCTACCGCGCCTCCGGCACCGGCGTCCTGCTCGCCTACGAAAAGACCGGCTATGACTCGAGCGTCCGTGGTCGCTTCCCCGACCTGCTACCAACCTGGAGCGTCCGCCGCCTGAAGCTGGCTGGCGCCGACGCGATCAAGATTCTGCTCTATTACAACCCCTTCGACCAGCCGCCGATCAACGAGATCAAGCACACCTTTATCGAGCGCGTCGGCGCCGAGTGCGCCGCCAACGACATCCCCTTCTTCCTTGAGCCGATCGCCTATGACGATACAATGGACGAACGCTCCATCGAGTTCGCCCGCGTCAAACCGCGCTATGTCACGGCCTATATGCAGGAGTTTTCCAGGCCGCAGTACGGCGTCGATGTGCTCAAGGTCGAGGTGCCGGTCAATGTGCGTTATGTCGAGGACATGCGCGGCTTCACCGGCGAGAAGGCCTACAGCCGGGAGGAAGCCAAGGAGCACTTCCGCCGCGCCGCCAGTGTGGCCCGGAAGCCCTTCATCTATCTCAGCGCCGGTGTGAGCAATGAGGTCTTCACCGAGACGCTCGAACTCGCCGCCGAGGCCAATACACCCTTCGCCGGCGTGCTCTGTGGCCGCGCCACCTGGCAGGAAGGGATCCCCGTCTATGGCCAGAAGGGCCTGCTCGCCCTCGAGGCCTGGCTCGAAGACCGGGGCGTCAAGAACATCCAGGCCCTCAACCAGGTGCTTGCCCAGGGCGCCAAACCCTGGTGGACGGTCTATGGCGGCCTCGACCAGATTGAGGTTGTTGAATCATCGTGATCGTCGTCGGTGTAGGGCCGAAGCAGTGGCTGCGCCACTGCTT
>DAOUBZ010000111.1:0-9616 GCA_034432515.1 Chloroflexaceae bacterium
CGCCGCCAACACCAACCAGACAACCTGGGGTGTGGGGCTTGCCCCAGGGACGTGGTCTCAGCCCTGGTCATTCCCCGTTGCAGAGTGGCCGTATAATAGGCGCTACGCCGTCGCCCACGCGCGCCTCCGCCGCTGCGGCGGCCCAACCCCGGGGAAACCAGCGTGAACATTGCCTATCTGCAGCGCATTTTGACCAGCCGGGTCTATGACGTAGCCGTGGAGACGCCGCTCCAGCTCGCGCCAGGGCTCTCTGCTCGCCTGGACAACCAGATCTTCTTCAAACGCGAGGACCTGCAGCCGATCTTCTCGTTCAAGCTGCGCGGCGCCTACAACTGTATCGCCCACCTGCCTGAGGATCAGCGGCAGCGGGGCGTAATCACCGCCTCGGCGGGCAACCACGCCCAGGGCGTGGCCTACTCCAGCCAGCGCCTGGGCGTGCGCGCGGTGATCGTGATGCCGGTGACGACCCCCGAGATCAAGATCAACGCCTGTCGCGCCCGTGGCGCCGAGGTGGTGCTCCACGGCGACAGCTACAGCGACGCCGAGGCCCACGCCTATGCGCTGCAGGCCGAGCTCGGGCTCAGCTTCGTCCACCCGTACGACGACCCGCTGGTGATCGCCGGCCAGGGGACGATCGGCCTCGAGATCTCGCAGCAGATGCGCGCCGAGCGCTATCGCGTCTTTGTGCCGATCGGCGGCGGCGGGCTCGCGGCGGGCATCGCCGTGTTCCTCAAGAGCATCAACCCCCAGATCGCAGTGATCGGCGTTGAGCCCGACGATGCCGATGCGATGTACCAGAGCCTGCAAGCTGGCGAGCGGGTGACCCTGCCCCACGTGGGCATCTTTGTCGATGGCGTGGCGGTGCGCCGCGTGGGCGAGCACACCTTCCGCCTGGTGCGCGAGTACGTCGACGCGATCGTGCGCGTCAGCACCGACGAGGTGTGCGCGGCGATCAAAGATGTCTTTGACGATACACGCAGCATCCAGGAGCCGGCCGGGGCGCTGGCGGTGGCCGGCCTCAAACGCTTCGTCGCCGAGCACGCGCTCAGCGGCGAGGCGCTGCTGGCACTCACCTGCGGCGCGAACATGAACTTCGGACGGCTCCGCCACGTCGCCGAGCGCGCCGAGCTCGGCGAACAGCGCGAGGCCCTGCTGGCGGTGACCATCCCCGAGCGCCCCGGTGCCTTCAAGCGCTTCTGCCGCGACCTGGGGCGACACAACATCACCGAGTTCAACTACCGCTACGCCCCGCGCCCCGATGCGCACATCTTCGTCGGGATCGAGCTGGCCCACCCCGACGAACGGGTCACGATCATCGCCCGCCTCGTCGCCCAGGGCTACGAGGTGCTCGACCTGACCAGCAATGAACTGGCCATTCTGCACCTCAGGCACCTGGTGGGCGGGCGCGCCCCCGAGGCCGCCAACGAGCGGCTCTACAGCTTCCAGTTCCCCGAACGTCCCGGCGCACTGCTCCAGTTCCTCGAGTCACTCGACGAGTCCTGGAACATTAGCCTGTTCCACTACCGCAACCACGGCAGCGCCCACGGCCGCGTGCTCGCCGGCATCCAGGTGCCCACACCCGACCTCGACCGCTTCCACGGCTCGCTGCACCAGCTCGGCTACCACTACGAAGACCAGAGCGATAACCCGGCCTATCACGCCTTCCTCGTCTAGTGGCGTGACGCGCCAATCTTGAAGAACGTACGGACGCAGCACGCTGCGTCCGCACCAGATCATTGCCAATCGCACTGGTTATCCGGATCGACCCTGAGCGCGGCGGCGGTCTTAGTGGTGCATCCGGCAGGTCATTTGTCATGCTGTGCGCAGCGAAGCATCTCGGCCGGGACCCTTCGCTTCGCTCAGGGTGACAAATCACTTGCCGGATGCACCACTTAGCGCCGCTGTAACACCCCGTATTCGAGTGCCTGCCATAGACAGATCGGCACCCCCGCTCCGACAAACCCGGCAATGACGAAACGCTCATAGTCACGCCAGGTGAGGCGCGTCCCGGCCAGGCGCGCGACCCAGCTTACCGGCAACCCCACCAGCAGTACGCCACCTATGACTTCGAGGGCTACCCAGGTCGGCTTGATTGGCAGTGCTCGCTCAAGCACCGCAAGCGCGCCGGCGTAGCTAGCGCCAAGAATAGCGGTTGCCAGGATCACCTGCCCCTGCAGATGACCGGGATCTGCAGCCAGAGGAGCGGGAGACGAAGCCTGAGCCATGCGTCCATCCTTTCCTGAACACGACCGAACAGAGTGTCCCCCCATCAGGACAAACGCATCAGGTGACAACTTTTTCATGTCTCCACTGCGGTATACGCGCTTTCCGCCAGGTACTACTCGCCGAGGGCGATCACCAGGAAGCCATCAAGCTCGGTCACCCGTTCGAGCTCAGGGAATTCGGCGAGCCGGCGCTCCAGTTCGGACCACGGCGGTGCGCGCCAGCCGTTGTACTGGCGCTGTTCCAGGATGAGATACTTCAGCCCGCGCCAGCGCAGATACTGGATCGACTCGGCGCTCGGGAAAGCGCCGGCGAAGGCCGCAAAATCTTTGTAGGCCCGTGGCTGGTGCGCAGAGTGGATGTAGGCCGGCATCTGCTTGCCATGGAACAGCGAGCCGAAGATCGCCGTCTCGTTGACCAGCGGCTTATCCACCGGCAAGAAGGCCACAGCAAAATCGCCCGGCTGCTGGGCAAGCCAGCGATCGATCGCCCGGGGCTGTAGCACGGCGACCGGCAGCCGCCCCGGCAGCAGGTCGATCAGCAGCGCGGCCAGCAGCAGCCCGCCGATGGCCAGCTGCCCGCCCCGCGTCCGCCCCCGCTGAACGAGGAAGCGCACCCCGTAGGCCGCGAGCAGCGCGACGAAGAGGATCGTGACGATCCCGAAGCGTGACCAGACGCGCATGATCCCACCCCCCGGCAACTGGGCCAGGTAGTAGGCCGGCAGCCAGAACGGCTGATCACGGCTCAGCGGCTGGTTGTTGATCCACAGGTCGGTGCCGAGCGCAAACAGCGCGGCAGCCAGGGCCGTCAGCACCCATACGAGCAGCCGCCGCCGCTCCGCGGCTTGCCGGTAGAGGGCGACCGCACCAACCACGGCCATGGCCAGCGTCACCAGACCGAGGTAGAGCGTCTTCTCGCCGGCGTGCAGCTCGGGGCGGAGGGCGCTCACCGCTTCGCCCCACAGCGGATGCAGGCTTGAGGGCAGGAGGAAGTTCAGCGGGTCGGCCGACCAGAGCCGGGTGCGACCCACCGGGAAGGGCGCGAAGCTACCTGCACCCAGCACGCTGATCGCCGGTAGCGCGCCAATCAGCGCCCCGATCAGCACCGCGAGCGCGATGCGCCAGCCGCGCAGGACGAGCGCCCGCAGTTCGGGCAGCAGCGCAAACAGGCCGTAGAGCGCGCCGCACACCAGGCAGATCACCAGCAGATAGAGCGACGAGCCCACCACCAGGAAGGTGGTCAGACCGAGCAGCCAGAGCTGCCGCTCCCCCGGCGCTCGCTTGCGCACGCTCGCATCAAGCGCCCAGAAGAACAGTGGCAGCATCTGGGTCGAGAGCATATTCACGTGGCCGAGGCTCTTGAAGATGCGGAAGGGGGCAAGCATAAACGCGGTGCCGGCGAAGAGCGCCGCGAAGCGGTGCCCGGTGAGGCTGCGCGCCCAGAGGTAGGTGAAGTAGCCGGTGAGCAGGTGGCTGAGCACGATCACCAGGTTGTAGCCGAACACCGGGCCAAGGACGAGGGTTGCGGGCGCGACAAACAGAAAGCTCAGGTAGGGCGAGTCATTGGCGGCCAGCGCCAGGTCGTCGGGGTAGTTCAGGCGCGGATCAACGAACGGCGACTGGCGAAGCAGCAGCGCCTGGGCCGTCCAGCCGGCGATATAGGCATAGTGCACGTTGTCGCCCAGCCCCCCCAGCACCCGCGTGCGCGGCGCCGGCAGCACTGGGGCCACGGCGACCAGGGCCAGCGCAAGGAACCAGAGCAGTACCAGTGCGTCGCGGCGAAGCAACGCCCAGAGCGCGCGCGTGGCGCTGGCGAGCAGATGCCGCAGCCTAGCAAGTGGGCGTTGAACGGTCGAGTCGCTCACCCTCGCAATCTCCTGCGCGCGTCGCGGCGGGAAAACGCTGCATTCTACGCCCCGACGCGCCCACGCGTCAAACCGCGTGTGGCAGGGCCGAAACGATATGCTATACTGTCGGCACCGCACAGGACGGAGCATCCGGTCACCCGCTGATCTACCCCAAACAGGAGCGCGCGATGAAGCGCATTGTGAGCATTAGCCTGGGCTCCTCCGCCCGTGATTATCGCTTCACGACCACGATCCTCGGCCGTCAGGTCGAAGTCGAGCGTATTGGCACCAACGGCGACGTGACCCGCGCCGCCGAGCTGATCCGCGCCTTCGATGGGCAAGTCGACGCGATCGGTCTGGGCGGGCTGACGCCGGTCTTCCGCGTGGGCCGTGCCCGCTACCCGCACCAGCAGGCCATCCACACCGCGGCCCAGGCCCACCGCACCCCTGTCGTGGACGGCGGTGTGATCAAGGCCACGCTGGAACGCTGGGTCGTGGCCCAGGCGGCACGGGCCATCCACGGGCTCTTCCACTACAAGAAGATCCTCTTCACCAGCGGTATCGAGCGCTACCAGCTCGCCGCTGCGATCGCGCAGTACGATGGTGATCTCCGCTTCGCCGACCCGATCGTGCACATCGGGCTGCCCTTCCTGCCCGTCCCCCGCTCGCTGGAGCAACTCGAGCTCTATGCCGCCACAACCCTGCCGATCACCGCGCTGCTGCCCTATCGCCTGCTCCACCCGGTGGCGCTCGGCCAGGAAGGCCACGACCCACGCGCGGTCGAACTGTTCCGCTGGGCCGAGGTGATCGCCGGCGACTTCGCCTTCATCCGCCGCTTCGCCCCTGCCGAGCTCAGCGGCAAGACGATCGTCACCGATGACCCCTCGCCGGCCGAGATCGAGGACCTGCGCAGCCGCGGCGTGAGCACGCTGATCACCATGACCCCGCCGCTGGCCACCGCCGACGGTACGCCCAACCCGCGCCCCTTCGTCGCCGCCGACGTGCTCGAGGCGATCGTCACCGCCATCCAGGAGACCGGCGCGCAACCGGGCGAGGCCGAGGTGCTCGACTTCATCGCTGCGGCGGGCTGGGGCGCGCACGTTCAGGAGTTGAATCCGCGACCAAAGCCGAAGTTTGCCTTCGTGATCCACCCCCTACGCACCAGTCTGATCGCCAATGATCCCCGCTTCCGCTGGACGCGCTACCTGCCGCCGCGACTGGTGGAGCGTGTCGCCGCTTACATTCCACCCCTCTACCTCTCGCGCATCCGTGGCATCCGCTCGAAGGCCACCGGCGAGGAGACTGAGGGCATCCTGCTGACCCTCGGCACGACCCCGCGCGAGATGATGCGCCGCCCGCCGAGCTTCACCTACCGGCGGCTCATCCGCGCCGCGCGTATGGCCGAGAAGATGGGCGCGCAGATCATGGGCCTCGGTGCCTTCACCTCCGTGGTCGGCGACGCCGGCATTACCGTGGCCCAGAAGAGCGATATCGGCATTACCTCGGGCAACTCGCTTACCGTCGCCGCGACGCTCGAGGCCGCCAAGCAGGCCGTGCTGCTCATGAAGGGCGGGCGCCCCGAGAAGGTGCGCGCCGTGGTAATCGGCGCTACCGGCTCGATCGGCTCGGTCTGCGCGCGCCTGCTGGCCCAGGCCGTGCGCGACGTGGTGCTGATCGCGCCCCGCCCCGAGCGGCTGCTCGCGCTCAAGCAGCAGATCGAACAGGAGACGCCCGGCGCCCGCGTGATCGCCGCCACCCACCCCGATGCCTACATCGGCGATGCCGACCTGATCATCACCACGACCAGTTCACTCACCGGCAAGGTGATCAATGTCGATAAGCTCAAACCCGGAGCGGTGGTCTGCGATGTGGCGCGCCCGCCCGACGTTAAGGAGGAGGATGCCGCCCGTCGCCCCGATGTCCTCGTGGTTGAAAGCGGTGAGATCGTGCTCCCCGGGCAACCCGACTTCGGCTTCGATATCGATATGCCCCCCGGCACTGCCTACGCCTGCCTCTCCGAGACTGCGCTGCTGGCGATGGAGGGCAAGTTCGAGGACTACACCCTCGGCCGCAACATCGAGATGGACCGCGTCAAGGAGATGTACCGGCTCTGGCACAAGCACGGCCTCGAGCTCGCCGGCCTGCGCTCCTTCGGCGTTTATGTCACCGACGAGATGATCGCCGAGAAGCGGCGCCTCGCCGACGAACGCCGCCGTCAACTGGGCCTGCCCGCCGAGCCCGTCGAGGGGTGAGGCACTGTCGGGTTATCCCGATCGAACTGGCCCTGCTCCGCAGCGTGCTGCGGACTGCGCGGCTCGTCACGCATTACCGGTATGATTATCCCCAGCGCAACTGCATCTATGCCTGCCCGCGAACACCTCACTGCCCACCCGATTGAGCGGCGCTACCGTTCACCGTTGCTCCTGCTCCACGGGGCCTGGCACGGCGCCTGGTGCTGGGAGCCGGCAATGGCCGACCTGGCCGAACGGGGCTTCGACGTCCACGCTATGAGCGTCCGTGGCCACGGCGGCAGTCCTGCCCCATCCGGCCACTGGCGTTCGACGGTGCTCGATTATGCCCGCGAGGTGCGGGCGACGCTCGCCACCCTGGGCGACCAGCCGATCGTGGTTGGCCATAGCGCGGGCGGCTATGTGGTCCAGTTGCTGATCACCGGGGTCGTCGGCCCGGCGCCGCCCGTCGCCGGCGCGGTGCTGCTCTGCAGCTCACCGCTGAACATCGGCGCCTACTTCATCGACCGGGGGCTGCGCCGCGCCCCGATGGTCAATCTGTCGGCGCTGTTGCGCCGTGAGCCGGCAGCGGTGCGCCAGGCCCTCTTTCGCCCCGATCTGCCCGACGCGGAGCTGGAGCGCCACCGGGTGCGCATGGTCGCCGAGCCGCCCCTTGTGGCGCTCAGCAGTATGCTGCTGCGGCCCCGCCCTGCGGCCTGCCGCGTACCCGTGCTGGTGATCGCCGCCGAGCGCGACGCGATCTTCGATGTGGCCGCCCAGCGCGAGACGGCGGCCGCCTACCGGGCCAGGCTGGTGGTTGCGCCCGGGGCGGCCCACGACTTGATGCTGGATCCGGCCTGGCCGGTTGCTGCCGAGGCGATCGAGCATTTTGCGGGCTCGCTTGCGTAGGGGCGGGCGGCCCACCCCTACGCAAGCGAGCGCGGGGCGCCCCTGATGCCCCTTTGGGAAGCCCAAAACCTACGTCCACGCCGGGCGATCGTGGCTGTGCTCCAGGTCTCGGACCACGCAGCGGTGCGCCACGTGCCGACCCAGGCCCTGGCAGGCGAACGCTCGCCCGTATTCCCCTCACAAGGGTAGCGTTTTTGGCAAGCTCTTCGATTGCATCGCTCGCTTTAGGGCGAATACCTTGCCAATTGGTGCTTCGCCCCCACCCAACCCTCCCTCCTTTGCATCAGCCCTGGCTCGAACGTCGGCGCGGTAGACGCAACCGGCACGAGCGATTACAATGCCCCCTGCAGGCCACCGTTCAAAGACGGACCGAAGAGGGCAAAGCAGCGCATTCCCCTATGCATCACTCCACGGAAGCCTCGGCCCCAACAGCGGGCCGCCAGATAACGCGCCTGCGCCCGTGGACCCACGCTGCGGTGGCGCTGGCCTACCTGCTCCTCGCCCTCTGGCTCACCTGGCCCACCGCTGCGCAGCTTGCCACCCACTATGTCACTGGTGGCGAGAATATCTTCTTTTTCCCCGCCACGCCCGACGCGCCGCAGAACATCTGGAACTTCTGGTGGGCCGCCCGTGCTGTTGCGACCGGCCAGAGCCCGCTGTTCACCGACCTGCTCTACCATCCCGAGGGGGTGCAGCTGGCTCTGCAGACGCTGAATCTGCTCGCCGTCCAGCTGGCCCTGCCGGTCACCTTCGTCTTCGGGCCGATTGCTGCCTACAATCTGACCGCAATTGTGGCGGTGGCGCTCACCGGCTATGCCGGTTTCCTGCTGGCACGGGCTTTTGCCCCGGGTCTGGCCGGGCCGCTGCTCGCCGGAGCACTGCTCACCGCCGCGCCCTTTCATATCGCCAAGCTTGACTCAGGCCAACTGAACTTCGTGACCATGCAGTGGCTGGTGCTGAGCATGCTGGCCGTGGTGATGCTGAGCCGCTCCGCGCGCTGGTGGTGGCCACCACTGACCGCGCTGGCCTTCGCCGCGGTGCTCTATACCGATTGGTACTGGGCGCTGGTGGCTGCGCTGTTCGGCGCCGTGTGGGCCGGCCTGAGCCTGATCGGCGCGCCGCACCCGCGCGCGCTGCTCGCGCGCTACGCCGTCGCCGGCGCCCTGAGCCTGCTGCTGGCGTTGCCACTGGCCGCGTCCCTCGGCGCCGGGGTCATGACCGCCTCACGCGAGCCGAACGAGATGTGGGCCGTCTATACGCAGGGCTATTCGGCCGATGCGCTCGGCCTGTTTTTCCCCGCGGCGCGCCACCCGCTCTGGGCCGCGCCCGCCGAACGCTTTCTGGTCAGCGTCGCGCCCCTTTCGATCACCGAGGGCTCGTACACCGCCGCCGGCTGGACCCTGCTGGCCCTGGCGATCCCCGGCGCAATCTGGTATGGCCGAGAGCACTGGCGGCTGCTGGTTGCGGCCCTGCTGGCCTGGCTGCTGGCCGTCGGCCCGACGCTGCACGTGTTGGGCTTCGACACCGGGTTGCCCATGCCCTACCGGCTGTTCCAGGCGCTGCCGCTGCTCGGCACGGCGCGGCGGCCCAACCTCTTCGGCGTGATCACCATCGTGGTCGCGGCGGTCTTCGCCGCCCTGGCCCTGGCCCACCTGCGCGCGCGCCTGGCCCCGCGGCGCTGCGGGCTGCTTCTGGTCGCGGTCGTTGCCCTGGGCCTCTTCGAGCTCTGGCCGGCCCCGCGTGTGGCCAGCACCCTGCCACGCCCGGAGGTCTTTGCGCGCATCGCCGCCGCCGAGCCCGGCGTGGTGGTCGACCTGCCGATCGAGAGCGGCACCGACAGCCGCACGCTGATCCACCAGCTCGTCCACGGGCAGCCGATCCTGCGCGGCTACGTGGCCCGCCCGCCGCCCTATGCCACACTGGCCTACAGCCCGCTGCCCAACCAGCTCGGCAAGATGCGCGTCTGGCCCGAAGAGGATATCATCGCCCTCGGCCCGGAGGCCCTGGCCACGATGCAGTGCTACTACCGGCTGCGCTATCTGGTGCTGGCGCCCACTGCGCTGAGCGCCGCGCAGCAGGCGGCGGTGCTCGACGTGGCGGCCCGCCTGAGCGGCGGCCCACCAGAGCGCTGGTACGAGGATGCGGACTTCCATGCCTACCGGCTGCCGCTGCACAGCGACCGTTGCGCGCCCTTCGTCTTCCTTGGCGCCGGCTGGAACGACCGTGAGGGCCAGGGTCAGGCCGTCTGGCGCTGGAGCACGGGCACCAGCGAGCTGTACGTGGTCAACCCGGGGCCTGAGCCGCGCACGCTCAGCCTGGAGTTGCTGGCCGAGGGGCGCGCGGCAGGCCAGGTGCTCACGATCCAGCGCGAGGGCGAGCCGATCGCCCGCCTGGAGCTGGACCGGGCGCT
>DAOUBZ010000112.1:0-6819 GCA_034432515.1 Chloroflexaceae bacterium
CCTGATGCCGAGACCCTTCGCGGAGTTTACCCTGAGCGCAGCCGAAGGGCTCAGGGTGACACCATGCGGGAGCGGCACAGCAAATTGGTATGATATCAGCTCATAACCGGTTGCACCGGGCGGGTGAGCAGGTAGAAGTGCGCGCTGCGCGCGGCCCGTGCGCCGTCGCCAATCGCGGTCAGCACCTGCTCGCCGGCAGGCATGGTCACATCACCGGCGGCGAAGAGGCCCGGCACACTCGTTGCGTGGTCGCGGTCGACCCGCACGAAGCCGCCTGCGCCGGTCACCCCCAGGTCGCGCAACAGGCCACTCGCCGGCTCGTAGCCCAGGTCGGCGAAGGCGGCATCAACCACCAGACGGCTCAGTTCATCACCACGGCGGATCACCAGCGCGCGGCGGGCGTGCTCGGCGACGATATCGACCACCTGGTAGCCGGGCAGCACCGCGATATTCGGGCGTTGCTGCAGTAGTGCCACCTCGGAGCGGTCGGCCGCGCCGGCGCTGGGCAGCAGCAGATAGACCTGCAGCGCGCTCGCGGCAAACTCGGCTGCGCTATGCAGCGCCTGGGTCGTCTCACCAACGACGGCCACGCGCTTGCCGGCCAGCGCGGCGCAGTGCTGGGTCGTGCCGTGGCCGAGATCGGCAAGGAGCGCGGCATTTCCGTTCAGGTGGGGATGGCGGCGCGGTGCGGCCCCGGTCGCGACGATCACCGCGCTTGCGGCCACCGGCCCCGAGCGCTCGGTATCAACGACGAAGCTGTCGCCGTCGCGCCGCACCGCCCGTGCCCGGTCCTGCAGGATATAGTCACGCTGGCCGCGGAGCTGGCGTGCGAAGCGATGGACGACCGAGCTGCCGATCAGCATGTTCTCCTCATCGTCGGCATCGGGGCCATCGTAATGGACCAGGATATTGCCCACCAGGTAATCGCGATCGACCGCAGCCGGGCGTTCGACCCGCCCGCCAAGCCGATCGGCGATCAGCAAGAAATCCAGCTCTTTGCCCCGCGCGTACATCGCCGCCGCCTGCCCTGCCGCGCCGCCACCGATGATCACCAGATCGCGCATAGGTTCCTCCCTGTGCGAGTGCCCGCACATCGCCCGGGCCCGTTGGCCCGCTCGTGGCCGCAGACCGCGCTGCGACCGCAGGCGCTCCCAGCGCGTGATCACATCGTCGTCGCCGGTGCTCGCCTGCCAGGTTCCATTCGTGCGTGTGTCGGCCCATCATAGCACAGCGACACTTGAAAGTTCAATAATTTTGGCGTGTGATATCTATTTGGTATGAAAAATTCAGGAAATCCATCTATTTGCATTAAAGCATCTTGAGCGTGCAATATAATCACTTAAAGGGCCGAAGCTTTCGCATCGCGAAAGCTTCGGCCCGTGCATCCTCAGGGACGCGCTATAGTTCCGCTTCAGGTGGTTGCACGGCGGTGGCGACCGCTGAGGCGCAGCCAGCCCCAGCGGGCCAGCAACAGGATGGGCAGCCAGACGGGGGACCAGACCAGGATGACGATGCCAAGGTTGACCAGCTCCTGGCCGAAGCTCACCAGGTCGCGCAGTGCTACGCGGGCGACGCGCAGCGGCTGCCAGGCGTCCTCCTCGATGATCGCCGGCGGCGGCGGCACCGGGCGCAGCTCGACGCTGATCGCGGAGAAGGCCGCGCTCTGCTGCAGGTACTTCATCCGGCCCTGGATCTGCTCGATCTGGCCCTGCACGTCGCTCAGCGCCTGATTGACCTGCAGGGCGTCCTCGACGCGCGTGGCCCTGGCCATCAGGTCGAGCAGCCGGTCACGGGTGGCTTCGAGGTTGCGCAGCCGCGACTCGAGGTCGACAAACTCCTCGGTCACATCATCGCCGCTGATCGTGCGGGAGAAGACCTTGCGCGCCAGGCCCTCGACGCCGGCGAGCGCCTCGTCGAAGCGCTGTGCCGGAACGCGGAAGGTGATCAGCGCCACGCGGCTGGCGTCGCTGCCGCTGCTCTGCGCTGAGACCACGTAGCCGCCGAGCTCGGCAGCGCGTGCGCTGATGCGCGCCTCGGCCACGGCGACGTCCTCGACCTCGACGGTGAGCGAGGCGGTCTTGATAACCAGGCGCTGGGCGCCGGGCTGTGCGGGCGGGGCCGAGGCGCTGCTGGCCACGTCGCCGTACGTCTGGTCGATCGGCGCGGGGGCAGCGGTGGCCATCAGTTCGGGCATTGGTTCGCCAGCGACGCCACCGGCGGGCGCGGGGGCGCGGCTGGCCTCTTCGACACTGGTGGCTGCCTGCCAGCCACACGCCGCCAGGAGCAGGGCCACGAGCAGGATGGGGATGAGGCGCAGGGTTCGCATAGGGGTGCTCCGTTGATGAGAGTCTGCTGATACGCTCTGTCGATCGAGAGACGTACGGCAGGCAGGAAAGGTTCCCTGGCGCTCCTCCCAGTGTCGGGGTATGCTTAGTGGAACAACGAAGGTTCGCCTTCTGCCGTATCAGTACGCTGAACGCCTGTCACCCTGAGCGGAGGCGTAGCCGGAGCGAAGGGTCTCGGGATCGCATCACCGCCGGGATTCCTCGCTTCGCTCGGAATAACAACCTTCGTTGGGACATTCGGCACGTCATTTGTCCTGCTGAGCGAAGCGAAGCATCTTCCGCCTCATGAGAAGGCCGGTATGCCGATTTCGCTGCTTGCAACCAGATATCACCGCCCGGCCCGGGCGCCGGACCTGGTGGCGCGCCCACAGCTGACCCGGCTGCTGGACGAGGCACTCCAGCACCGGCTCATTCTGCTCGCCGCCCCCGCCGGTTTCGGCAAGACCTCGCTGCTGGTCGAATGGCTCTCGGGAAAAAAGGTGGAGGCAGCGTGGCTCTCGCTTGACCGGGACGATACGACGCCCACCCGGTTCTGGACCTACGTGGTGGCCGCGCTGCAGACCGTCGCGCCCCGGGTCGGGCGGGCAGCCCAGGCTGCGCTCCAGTCGGCGCGGCCCGTGCCGCTTGAGACGGTCCTGGCCACGCTGATCAACGACCTGGCCGGCCTGGCGCACCCGTTGATCCTCGTGCTCGACGACTACCATCTGATCACGTCGAGCGCCATCCACCAGTCGCTCGACTATCTGCTCGAGCACCTGCCCGAGCCGCTGCGCCTGGTGATTGCGACCCGCGAGGATCCACCCCTCGCGCTGCCCCGGCTTCGCGCACGGGGCCAACTGGCCGAGATCCGCGCGGCTGAGCTGCGCTTCTCCGCGGGCGAGGCGGCGGCCTTCCTGAACGAGCGTCTCGCCCTGGCCCTGTCGGGCGAGGAGGTCGCCCTGCTGGTCGAACGCACCGAGGGCTGGGTGAGCGGACTGCGCCTCGCTGCCCTGTCGCTGCGCCAGGCCGACGACCGGCACGCCTTCATCCGCGACTTCTCGGCCAGCCACCGCTTCGTGGCCGATTATCTGATGGACGAAGTGCTCAGCCGGCTCGACCCGCAGCTCCAGCGCTTCCTGCGCCGCACCGCGGTGCTGCAGCGGCTCTGTGCCCCACTGTGCGATGCTGTCTGCGAGGCGGATGATAGCCGGCAGCTGCTCAGCCAGCTCGCGCAGGCCAACCTGTTCCTGGTGCCGCTCGACCACACCGGCCACTGGTATCGCTACCACCATCTCTTTGCCGAGTTCCTCCACCTGCACCTGCTGGCGATCGAGCCGGAGCTGGTGCCTGCGCTGCACGAGCGCGCCTGCGCATGGTGCCGCGCCCACGGGCTGCGCCGCGAGGCCCTCGGCTACGCACTCGCGGCCCGCGACTACCCGCAGGCGGCGGATCTGATCGAAGCCCTCGCCGACGCTGTGCTGAACGATGAGGGACCCGAAGCGATCCTCGGCTGGATCGGCGCACTGCCCACGCAGCTCGTCCGGGAGCGCCCGGCGCTCTGCCTGGCCGCGGCCTGGGCGCTGCAACTTGCCGGGCATACGAGCGACGCCGAGGTCCAGCTGGCCGCCGCCGAGGCTGCCAACAACCAGGGTGATCCGGCGCTCCGCTTGAAGGTCCGCGGGCAGGTGGCGGCCCACCGGGCCTACCTGCTCTTCTTTCGCGGCGCGTTCCCCCAGGCGATGGCTGCGGCCCGCGAGGCCCTGGCCCTGCTGCCAGCCGACGAACTGGCGGCGCGCACCCGCGCGGCCGTGGCCCTGAGCTCGGTGCTCCGCTTTGCCGGCGAGCTCACGGCAGCCGAGGAGGCACTGGCGCCACTGGCCAGCGTCGCCCGGACAGTCGGCACCGCCCATACGGCCACCCTCTACTACTGCAGCCTGGGCGAGATCCGTCAGGAGCAGGGGCGGCTGCACCAGGCCCTGGCGGCCTTCCGCGAGGCCCTCGTCGTTGCTGAGCAGCACACTGGCCAGACCGACAACCCGTTCACCGGCTTTGCCCACATCGCGATCGGGCACCTGCAGCGCGAGTGGGGCGAGCCGGAGGCCGCCGAGGCCGCAATTGCCCGCGGCCTGGCCCTCTGCCGCCGGTGGCAGCAAGCCGACGCCCTGGCAATCGGGCTCCTTGAACTGGCCGAACTGCTCCGCGAGCGGGGCAGCTTTGACCGCGCACAGCAGGCTCTCGCCGAGGCGCGCCAGCTGGCCACGGCGATGCCCTCGCCCCTTGGCTGCGCCGAGGTCGACCTCTTCCAGGCGCGTCTCGACCTGGCGCAGGGCAACCTGGTAGCGACCGAGCGCTGGATGCTGGAATACACGCTCTCCGCCCGGGACACACCGTCGGCCGAGCAGGTCAATACCTATCTCACCCTTGCCCAGTTGCTCGTGGCGCGCGGCGAGCACGACGCGGCCCTGGGCCTGCTCGCGACGCTCGAGCGCCAGCTGCGCGCCACCGGGCGGCACGACCGGCTGCTGCACGTCCTGGTCTGGCAGGCCCGCGCGCTCGCCGAGCAAGGCCGCCACACCGAGGCCAGGGCGGCGCTGGGGCAGGCCCTCGCCCTCGGCGAGCCCGAGGGCTACGTGCAGAGCTTCGTCGCGGGCGGGCCGCCGGTCGCCGCGCTGCTCCGCAGGATGCACGCTGAAGGTGGCAAGAGGCAGCCGTACCTTGCGCGGCTCCTGGCGGCGTGTGCCGGCGGTGACGCAATGCCGTCACCGCCGGGCCTTCAGCCTGCATCCCTCAGCCCTGATCCGTTCACCGAGCCGCTCAGCGAGCGCGAACTAGCGGTGCTGCGCCTGATGGCCGCCGGGCTGCCCAACCGGGCGATCGGCGAACAGCTCGCTCTCTCGGTCAACACCGTGCGCTGGTACGCCAGCCAGATCTTCGCCAAGCTAGGCGTCAGCGGCCGCGGCGCCGCCGTGGCCCGCGCCCGTGAGCTTGGGCTCGTGTAGCCGGCCGACGAGCACGCACCGTTGCCACAAAGCTCCATCCAGAGCTTCCATCCACAAGGATGGTGACCGGCCATCCATCCCCGCAGTACGCTTACGGCAGGGCAAACCGCCGGGTCGCATGCAACGGGGATGGCCATGAGCACCTACATCTTTGAGCTCGCGGGGCACCTGGACCGGCGCTGGGGGCTGGTCTTCGATGGCTTTTCGCTCACCCACACGCTCACCCCCGATTGCCGGCCGATCACGGTGCTGACCGGCCCCGTGGCCGATCAGGCTGCGCTCTATGGCGTGGTCAGCCGGCTACGCGACCTGGGGGCCACCCTGATCAGCCTGCGTCCGCTTGAAACTGCTGCGAAAGGAACCGAGTGATGGCTGCTGTCCTTCCGCGTTCATCTGCCGCCCCACCCGCTGCTGGCGCCGCTACGCGCGCCTCGACCGCCCTGGTCTGGCTCGCGACGCTCAGCGGCGTGCTGGCCCTCTGCACCGCCCTTGCCGGCCTGCTCTGGCCCGGCGCGGGCGAACCCTTCCCGTTCACGACGCTGCGCGGCGAAACGGTGCTGATCTACGGGCAGGGGCTCTACCGCTACGATACGCTCTTCAGCGCCGGCGCCTTCAAGGGGAGCGATCTGCTGGTGCTGCTCGGCGTGCTGCCGCTGCTGACCGTCGGCCTCGTTGGCTATCGCCGCGGCTCGCTGCGCGGGAGCTTCCTGCTGGCTGGCGCGCTCAGCTACCTGCTCTACAACGGCGCCTCGATGGCCTTCGGCGCGACGCTGAACCCGCTGTTCCTGGTCTATGTCGCGCTCTTCTCGAGCAGCCTCTTCGCCTTCATCCTTGCGCTGACCATCATTGACCGCACCGCGCTCCCAGCCTACATCGGCCCACGCCTGCCGCACCGCGCTGCCGCCGCTGTCCTCTTTCTGGCCGGCCCTGGTACAGCGTTGCTCTGGCTGAGCGATATGGTCGGCCCGCTGCTAGCGGGCGAGGCGCCGGTGGGCCTGGGTAGTTACACCACGCTGTTCACCCACGGGCTCGACATCGGCCTGATCGCCCCAGCGGCGACGCTGGCCGGCGTCTTGCTGCTGCACCGTGACCCGCTCGGCTACGTGCTCGGCATCCCGATCCTCGTGCTCTGCACCCTGGTCGGCCCGATGGTCATCCTGCAGACGCTGATGCAGCTGCAGGCGGGCGTCACCTTCAGCACCGTGCAGTTTGTGGTGATGATTGGCGGCTTCGTGGTTATGAGCCTGCTGGCCGCCGGGGTAACGATCGCCGTCTTCCGGCAGATCGGCGATAGCCGATAGGGCAAGAAGGGTTGGTATGTGGCGGAGCCTTTCCTGCCTTCCTCGATGAGGGATCCCGGCCGGGACCCCCTACCAGGGGTAGGTTTTTGGGAAGTTGCGCCCCCAGGCCCCACATACCCCACCTCCCTACCCCCTCCCCTGGTAGGGGAGGGGGCCAGAATCTGGCGTTGCGATGCGCCAGCGGAGCTGGCGCAT
>DAOUBZ010000113.1:0-1658 GCA_034432515.1 Chloroflexaceae bacterium
CGCAACGCCAGATTCTGGCCCCCTCCCCTACCAGGGGAGGGGGTAGGGGGGTGGGGTATGTGGGGCCTGGGGGCGCAACTCCCCAAAAACCTACCCCTGGTAGGGATGGGTCGAGGGCGCCCACGTTGGGGCGCCCCGACGATACCGGACATTCGTCAACACGATCGTGACCGGATGAAGGTGTGAGGCGGTCACCCCGTCACCGCACGCCCTCCAGGCGATCCTCCAGGTCGGCGTGGAGTTCGCGCAGCCGCTCGAGCGTGCCCTCATCGGTCTGCCAGAGGCCGCGGCTATTGGCTTCGAGCAGGCGGCCCACGGCGTTGCGGGCGGCCTCGGGGTTGGCGGCCTCAAGGCGCTGGCGCATCGCGTCGTCGAGCACGAAGGTCGCGGCGGCCTGGTCGTAGACCCAGTGATCGACAGCGTCGGTGGTGGCGCTCCAGCCGAGCATGTAGGTGAAGCGGCTGGCGATTTCGGCGGCGCCGTTGTGGCCGTGCTTGAGCATGCCCTCGTACCACTTCGGATTGAGCAGCTTGGTGCGGTACTCGACACGCAGCACCTGTTCCAGGCTCTGCACCTTGGTCTCGGCGGTAAAGCTCTCGACGTAGCTCAGCGCCACCGGCCCACCGGTCGCGCGCTCAGCGGCAGCCTTGAGCGCGCCGGAGTAGCCGTAGTAGTGCTGCATATCGGTGAGGCCGTACTCCACCGAGTCGATCTCCTGGGCGACGCGGCCAACGGTCTTCAGCAGTGAGCGCAGCACCTCGGGCTGGGCCGCGCCGCCCTTCTCGCCGCCGAAGGCATAGGCATTGCGCTTGATGAACAACTCCTCGAGTTCCTGGCGCTCCTCCCAGGCGCTGCCCTCGATCGCATCGTCCACATCGGTGCCATAGGTGCCCTCGGCCTGGGTGAAGACGCGGGCGGTGGCGGCCTCCCAGCTCTTGCCCTCGGCGAGCATGGCCAGCACGTGCTTGCGGATGAAGTTCTGCGCTTCCGGCTCGTCAGCCTCGGCGGCCTCGCGCACCAGGCGGTCGAGCAGGTCGATCGTGCCGGCGAAGGTATCGCGGAAGATACCCGAGGCGGTCATCAGCACGTCGATGCGCGGGCGGCCCAGTTCGGTGAGCGGGATGAGCGCATAGCGGCCTACCTTGCCCTGGCCGTCTTTGACCGGGCGCGCGCCGATCAGGCCGAGGATGGTGCCGATCGCCTCGCCCTTGGTCTTGATCGAGTCGAGGCCCCAGAGCACCTGGGCGATCGTCTCGGGGTAGGCGTCGTCGTGCTCGGCGCGATGGGCGGCGATCAGCGCCTCGGCGATGCGCACGCCGCGCTGATAGGCGCTGTCAGAGGGCACGCGGAAGGGATCGAGGCTGTGGATGTTGCGCCCGGTGGGCAGCACGGCCAGCCCATCGCGGATCAGGTCGCCGCCGGGGGCGGCGGGGATGTAGTGCCCCGCGAGGCCGCGGAGCAGGAAGTCGAGCTCCTGGGTGTTGTCGCGCAGCGCGGCGAGCATGCCACGTCCGAGTTCGCTGAGTGGGGTGAGGAACAGGTTCCAGGCTGCGGCGCCCGCCTCGCTCATGCCGGTGGCCGCCTGCCAGGCGCGGTCGGGTGGCTCGCCGGCGAGCACCGCGCGGCGCACGAACTCGGCGCAGATCGCCTCGACGCGG
>DAOUBZ010000114.1:0-3552 GCA_034432515.1 Chloroflexaceae bacterium
TGCCGCCCAGCGCCGCGGGCCCTTCGTTGTTGACGAAGCCACTGTAGCTCGCGCTGAACTCCGGGTTGGGCATGCCGACGCGCCGGGTGGCGTCGTTGGCCCGCACCCGCAGCGGGGCAGGGGTCACACGCAGCATGCCGGGCACAAACCTGACGGCGTAGCGCGCGGCGCCGTAGGCCGTCAGGGCCAGTGTCCCCTGCGTGATGTCGTAGGTGCCCACCGGGCTACTGGCATTCGCTGCCGTCGCCGGGCTGCCGCTCAGCACCTGCGCCAGCGTATCGCCATTGCGCAGGCCCTCGACACTGAAGGTCAAGGCCGGATTGGCAGCACCGTAGGCCCGGCTCTGGTTCGTCACGCTGATCGTCAGTGGGGCGCGGTAGACCCGGATCAGGTAGCCACGCCCGGAGTAGGTTCCTGAATCAGGAGGCGTGCCGGCATTGCCGGTCACCCCAAGGACGAAGGTGACCTCAGCGTACTCCGAGCCAACCGGCACGCTCTCCGTCACCGTGCCCCGGATCTCGGCCCGGTCCTGCGCGGTCCGGACAAGCTCCAGGCCGTAGGGCAGCCTGGTACCGAGCGGCGGATTGTACGTTGTGGGGGGTTCTTGTTCGATAACGAATTGGGTCTGGGCATTGGTTCCCAGCGCCCCGATCCTGATCGGACCATAGGGAGCGCCGTAGGTCGTATCCGGCAGGGGGTTTGCCCGCGTGCCCGGGGGCGTGTCGCTCGTAAAACCCACAGCGTGTACTGCCGAGGCGGCAACCAGGACCAACAGTGCGATGACCAGGACGCCCAGGACGCTCGGGATTGCAGCTCTTCGATACCAGGAATTGGCTGTGGACGTGCGCATTCGCTGTTCCTTAGATGCATGGCAACGAACCTAACAGGCGCAACAGGCCCGTCAGATACTAGGTCGATGAGCACTACGCGATGCCGGCACGGCAGTACTTGCGCCTGGTAGGGTACCAGCCGGTGATGAGCAGCACGTTATGCGATCCCGGGGTGATCGCTGACGATCCTGTCAACTGGAAGACCGATGACGAGGCTGAGCGCTGCGAAGCATCCCGGCTCCGGATGCCCTACCGGGACCCTTTGCTCCGGCTACGCCTCCGCTCAGGGTGACGAGGGTGTGGGTGACTGATGATACTGCTGGCGAATGATCGCGGCGCCACGCGCGCCGGGCGGCTCAAGCCGCCGGCTAGCATTGCGAAGCCCGCTCCGCGGGCTCGCGTGGCCTGAGCAAGGCCTTCGCCAGCGGTATCACTGATGGGGCAAAAGTCGACGTCTCGGTGTCGTACTATTCCATTGGTACGAGACGCTGGCGCAGCGCATAGATCGCTGCCTGGGTCCGATCGGCGAGGTGGAGCTTCGATAAAATGTTGCTCACGTGGGTCTTGACCGTCTTCTCCGAGACGATCAACGTATCCGCGATCTCCTTGTTCGATTTGCCCCTGGCGATCAGGCGCAGCACCTCCAACTCGCGGGGGGTGAGCTGCTCGACGGGCGCTTCGTTGGGCCGCGGCGTGCTGAACTCCTGCATCAGACGGGCGGCCACCTCGGGGTGCAGCACCGCCTCGTTGCGCTGCGCGGCGCGGATGGCATGGGCCAGGTCTTCCGGCGAGACGTCTTTGAGCAGGTAGGAGATCGCTCCTGCCTTGATCGCCGGGAAGACCTTGTTGTCATCGGCGAAACTGGTGAGCACGATCACCTTGGTGCTGGGGCTGACGGCCTTGAGGCGCCGCGTTGTCTCCACCCCGTCGATCCCCGGCATCACCAGGTCCATCAGCACCACGTCGGGCAGCAACTCGCGGGCCAGCGCCACCCCTTCCTCGCCGCTCGCCGCCTCGCCGACGATCTCGATGTCATCCTGGAGCTCGAGGAAGTCGCGCAGACCCTGGCGCACCACACGATGATCGTCGATCAGCATGACCGTGATAGGATCCATATGATTGTCCTTTCCTGTTGTGAACGTTGGCAAACCCGGGTTCCCCCGCCGCTCAGCGCGGCACGCGCACGATCACCTCGGTACCGCTCCCCACGGCGGAGCGCAGTTCCATCGTGCCACCAATCTCGGCCGCCCGCTCGCGCATGCTCAACACACCGAGCTGCCGGCCATCGCCACTGGGCGTGGCCGCCGGATCGAAGCCCTGGCCGTCATCGACCACGTGGACTTCGATGCCCTCCCCGGCAAACGTGAGCGTCACCTCGACATTGCGGGCGTTGGCGTGTTTGACCACGTTGTTGAGCGCCTCCTGCACAATACGGTAGATCGGCTGCTCGACGCCCCGGGCAAAGCGCTCGTCGCCCACCACACTGAGCGCAATGACGATCCCTTCACGCCGCGCCAGTTGCTGGGCGTGCTGCTGCAATGCAGC
Source organism: Chloroflexaceae bacterium (assembly GCA_034432515.1). Taxonomy (GTDB): domain Bacteria; phylum Chloroflexota; class Chloroflexia; order Chloroflexales; family Chloroflexaceae; genus JACAEO01. Next base: position 2,376 of record DAOUBZ010000114.1, read on the forward strand.
GACCAGCCCCTGGTCGCGCAGGGCCGGCGGGCGCAGCTGGTAGATTAGCGCGCGCATCTCGGCCAGGGCGGCCGTGGCCGTCTCCTGGAGCCGTTCGAGCTGGACGGCGACCCGCTGGGGGTTGCGCGCCAGCTGGGCGCGGGCCGCCTGGGCGGTGAGCGTCATACTGAAGAGCTGCTGGGTGACGCTGTCGTGCAGTTCGCGCGCCAGGCGGTTGCGCTCTTCCAGCACGGCCGCCGCCTGCGCCTTGCGATAGAGCCGGGCATTCTCCAGCGCCCCGGCGAGCACGTCGGCGACGGTCGCCAGGATGCGCACATCCTCGTCATTGAAGGCCGCGACCCGCGGTGACTCGAGGTTCAGCACACCGATGACCCGGCCACTGGCGACGATCGGCACGACCAGCTCGGCGCGCACGGTCGCCCGCTCGACGATCAGCAGGTAATCAGGCTCCGCGGTCACGTCATTGGCCAGCAGCACCTGGCCGCCGCGCGCGGCCCGGCCGATCAGACCGAGGTTGAGATGCTGGCGGTAGCCAACCTGGTTTGGCCCGACCCCGCCGTCGGAGGCGGCAAGCACTAGTTCGTTCGTCTCCTCATCGACCAGAAACAGGTCCACCTGGTCATAGCCGAAGCCCCTGCGGATCTCGGCGGTCACCTCGGGCAGGCTGACCTCCTGATCGAGCGACGTTGAGGCGCTGCGGGCGATGGTATTGAGCACGGCGAGTTGCTCGGCCCGGCGCTGCACCTGGGCGGCGAGGCCCTGGGCCTCGGCGTAGAGCCGGGCCGAGGTGATCGGGCCGCTCACCTGCGCAGCGATCGCTTCGAGCAGATCGACATCCTCGTAGGTGAAGGCGTCAGGGCGCGCCGCGCCAACGGTGAGCGCGCCAATCACCTGGCCGCCGCTGAGCAATGGCACGGCGATCGCCGCCTGGGCAGCAGGATCGGGCGGCGCGAAGGCCGGCGTAGCAGCGACCTGGTTGGCGAAGAACGCGCGCCCATGGCGAGCGACCCAGCCGATCATGCCCTGGTCGAAGCTGAAGCGGGCGCCGCGCAGGTGCGCCTCGCCCGGCGCGGCGGCGACGATCACCATGGTCCCTGGCTCATCCAACAGGGCCAGGATGCCGCTGCCGAAGGCGGCGGCCACCCGCTCGATCGTGCGTTCAAGGATCACCGTGAGC
>DAOUBZ010000115.1:0-2261 GCA_034432515.1 Chloroflexaceae bacterium
CCCACCCCCCGAGCCAGCCAACCCCACCCTGGAGCGACTGGCCGGCGCCAAGCGCCGTGTCGGCGCGCGCATCAGCGGCGAAGCGCCCGCCGAGCACCTACCGGCAGTGGATGCAGCGGAGATCCCGCCCCCGCCCTCGCCACCCCCTACGGAGGACCCGCTCGAACGGCTGCGGGCAGCCAGAGACCGCGCCCGCCGCCGCGCCGCCGGCGAGTAGCGACGGCCCGCCAGGCCGGGGAAGCCCTGCGGCGGTAATCCTGCCTGTTTGGCTCCTCAACCGTCTGGCCAGAGCACCGCGACCATGAACACCCCCGAGGCGGCGAAGATGCCGCCGAGGGCCGCGGCAAGCGTTGCGGGGGAGACGCCGGCGTCGCGGGCCACGCCGGTGAGATACGCCGAGAGGGCGGTGGTCAGGGTGAGCGCGGCGTACTCGGTGGCGAAGACCCGCCCGAGCAGCCGATCGGGTACGCGCGCCTGCAGCAATGAGGTGCTGAACACCCACTGGATGCTCCCGCCGATGTGGGCAAACAGCACGGCCAGCGCCGCCAGCGGCAGGCTTGTGAGGCCACTCAGCGCCAGGTAGCCCGCCGCGCTGATGAAGAACGAGCCGGCCACCGCGCGCCGCAAGAAGCGCTGGCCCTCGCCGCCGAGACGCAGGCCAAGGAACGGCCCGATCCCCGTACCCACTCCGCGCGCCGCGTAGAGCAGCCCGATGCTGATTGCCCCATCACGTCCCAGGGGGAAGATCTCGCGACCGTAGAGCGTCAGTAGCAGCAGCACCCCGCCCCCCAGGCTCCAGATCGCCTTGCTGAAGGTCAGCCAGCGCACCGCAGGCTGAGCCAGCACGTAGCGCAGCCCGTCGCGGAACTCGCCCAGGGCCGATGGACGCGAGCCGGGCAACTGTGTGGCCCCGGTGGGCGTCGAGCCAGCAGCAACGCGCACCGTCGCGATCAGGGCCGCCGAGAGCAGAAATGACGCCGCGTCGAGCAGAAAGGCCGCCCGCGCGCCAAGCGTGCCCGCCACGATGCCGCCCAGCGCCGCGCCCAGGGCCAGCATCGCCGACCAGGTCGCGCCACTGATCGCATTGGCGGCGACCAGGTCCTCGCGGCGACAGAGGCTTGGCAGAATCGCCGAGCGGGCCGGCTCAAAAAAGGCGCTGAGCGAGACCTTCGCTACCACCGCCAGGTAGAGCAGCCACAGATCCTCGCGGCTATTGACCAGCAGCAGCAGCAGCACCAGGGCCGCCCGCCCGAGGTCGCTGGCGATCAGCACCAGTTTGCGCGGCAGCCGGTCCACCACCACGCCGGCGAACGGGCTGACCACGGCCCCGGGCAGGAACTCGGCCAGGAAGAGCAACCCTACCGCCTGGCCCGAGCCGGTGAGGTTGAGCAGCAAGGTGAACAGAGCGACGCTATCGAGCCAGTCGCCGATCTGGCTGACTATCTGGCCGTACCAGAGCCGGCGAAAGTTGCGGTTCGTGCGCAGAACCTGGAGATAGACTGACATAGCAGGGCGTGAAAAAGGGGAGGACGACTACCCCTCCCCAAAGACGCTGACCATCAGCAGCGCGCGCAGTCAAGCGATCCGCTAATCGCGGGTGCGCGCCTTCATCGCCCGTTCGATATCGCGTTGCGCCTCGCGTCGGGCGATGTCCTCGCGTTTGTCGTAGCTCTTCTTGCCGCGGGCCACGCCGAGCTCCAGCTTGGCGCGACGCCCCTTGAAGTACAGCTTGAGCGGCACCAGTGTGAGGCCCTTCTGGCGGACCAGGCCATCGAGGCGGCTGATCTCGCGCCGATGGAGCAGCAGCTTGCGCGGGCGCAGCGGGTCGTGGTTGAAATGGGTCCCCGACTGCTCATAGGGCGAGATATGGGCATCGTAGAGGTAGACCTCGTCGTTGTGGACCTTTGCGTAGCTGCCGCGCAGGTTCACGCGGCCGGCCCGCACCGACTTGATCTCGCTGCCGGTGAGCACGATGCCAGCCTCGTAGGTCTCCTCGATATCATAGTCATGCCGGGCCTTGCGGTTGTCCGCTACGACGCTGGGGGGAGCTTGCTTGACGCCCATCGCCTTGTCCAGAAACAGACGAGTGGAGGGCGATGCCCCCCACTCGAACGATCGCTTCCTGGCATTATAGCATGATCGCCATCCGGCGGATCAGCCCTGCGACGGAGACCCGGGGCTTGAGGAACATCCGCCTGCGGCGGTGGGGTGTGGGGCGGCTAAGCCGCCCCAAGGGTTGTTTTTTTGGTGGGATTGGCGGC
>DAOUBZ010000116.1:0-15228 GCA_034432515.1 Chloroflexaceae bacterium
CTCGCGGAAGCCCCTTTACGCCCCGCGCGGAGGTACTGCGCGGGGCCGCGCGGGCGCCCGCCAGAAGGCGCCCTTATCCCACGATGTCCCCCTCGTCGGCGGTGGGATGGGTGCTCAGAACCAGCGTCTCGGACGGTGGGATGGACCGCAGTTCGACATACGCCGTTCCATCTGTCGTGCGCTGCACCGGCAGGCGCGAGCCGGCGGGGTGGCTGCCCTGGTAGCCCTGGGGATTGGCGGCCTGCGCCGTATTGAGCACCACGGTCATCGCGCTCCCTGGCGGGTTGAGGTTGGCGTCAACCAGCACGTCGGCCCCGCGATTCTCCAGGCCGTGCGCGTTGAGCACGTACAACGCCTCCTCGTCGTCCAGAATGCGCGACCAGGCGACGAGTTCGCCCGGGCCGTAGACCGCAAAGGGCCGCCCCAGGAACGCGATCGGGCGCAGATACTGGCGGCCCTGGCGCAGCACAGGGAAGGCCGCCCGTAGCTGGGCAAGTGCGCCAATGCGGGCGTAGACGGGGTGGTGCGGGTCGAAGCAGTGCTGCCCCGCCGTGCCAAAGGGTCCAAAGCCGGGCAGCGTCGGGTCCAGCCCCGCCGGCGGCGCGGCCAGACCGTCGCGACCCGATCGGCGCGGGTGCGTCGGCCCGAACATCGCCTCGCGCAAGTAGCGGTCCGAGCTCTTCCAGGCTGGCAGCCAGTGCCGTTCGGCGGGCTCCGGCCCCGCCAGGGCCTGCTCCGTCCCATAGTAGATGCACGGAATGCCCAGGGTGAGCAGCTGCAGCGCCACCCCGGCAACCACCTGGTGGTCCGCGGCAGCTTCGCTCGCAAAGCGGATCTTGGCGCCGAAGACGTGATCGTGATCGTCGAGGATCGACACATGCCGCTCACCCAGATTGCGGTGCGAACCCATCACCGCCTCGCCGGGATTGAAGCCGCTGAAGTACGCCCGCGGATGGTTCAGACCCGTGGCCAGACCGTTGAGCGCCAGGCGCATCTCGCCGATGTCCAGCGCCGCGTTGAGGTTGCGGTCGAGCACCTCCAGGTAACGGTTAGGTGACCGCGCTGCTTCAGGATCGGGCTGAGCCAGATGGTGGTGATACCCAGCCCGTGCAGGTAGCCCAGCTTGGAGCGCACGCCCTGCAGGGTACCGCCCTGCCAGCGCTCCGCACCCGACTCGGCCCAGCGATCCCAGCGCCAGGCGGTGCCATCGGGCAGTGACGGGCGCGCCGCGGCCCGGTTGGTGCGATCGAGGAGCGGGCGGGTTTGCTCCTGGCCATCGCTGAAGCGATCCACCAGCAGAAAGTACAGGATTTCGTCGCGCCAGTCATCAGGCGAGGGGTAGTAACGCTGGCGCCGCGGCAGCACGACGTCGGCGCGAACGCTCGCGGGTCGCTCCCGTTGCAGGGCCTGGTCACGAAAGCTCATGGGCGTCCTCCGCGGCGTCCCAATCGTCCTCCTCATCGTCCCAGGCGTCGTCGTCCTCTTCAACGTCAGGGTACTGAGGCGGCGCTTTGCCCTGCGCCGTGACCAGCCGCGGGTAGTCGCCTGGTTCGGCCTCTGGCTGGACAGCCACGAGGTTGACGGCGAAGATGTGGTCGTCGCCATAATCGAAGTAGTAGCACATCGTGTGCTCGACCTGCAGGCCCAGCTGGCCAATCACGGCACTCGTGGTATCCAGCGGCTCAACGCCGGCACCGTCCTCCTCGTCTGCGGCGTCCTCCTCGTCTGCGGCGGCCTCCTCGTCTGCAGCGCCCTCGGCGGCGTCGTCAGCGAACAGCTGCATTGCCTGGCCAAACAGCGCGCCGAAGAGGGCGTCTTCCTCGGGACCGGCGATCTCATAGGCGGTGTCATGAGCCTTGCCGGAGAGGTAGAAGCTGTAGAGATGGTCGGCATCCCACTCGAATGCATGCTGGATCGCGAAGTGCAAGTCGGCGAGCGTCTGCTCGGAGCGCAGGGCAAGCGTGCGGGTAGCGCCCGAAGGGTCGTCTTCGAGCCGGACTTCGAACAGGTAGGCGCCGCCGGGGTTGTCGAGCGGGACCGGCTGCTGGAGGTAGCGCAGGGTCATACGGGCCTCGTAGCGCGCCTCAAAGGCCGGATCGGTGGTGGCGCAGGTGGTCAGTGCGGCCCGGACATGGTCGGGCACCGGGCGCCGGGCGATGGCATAGGCGCTGCCGAGGTAGTAGGCGGCCTGGGCGCGAACCTGCGGGTTCGCGTGCTGCAGGGCGTTTTCGAGCGCGGCGTAGGCCGCAGGCTCCCCCTGCGTAATGGCGAGCAGGGCCATGGCGCCGAGCGCGAAGCGCCGCCGCTGCCGTGCGAAGGAGTCGCGCGACCGGTGCACGTCGAGCAGGGACTGCCAGAAGGGAAGCGCCTCGGGCGCCTGGGTGATGCCGAGCAGATGGAGCAGAAAGGCCTCGACCCGTGCCGCATCCTGCGTGTTGCGCTTTACCAGCTGGGTGACGAGTTGCTGGGCACGCTCGCGGTCCTGGGGCGGCAGGGTAAGTGGGATCAGCTCCGGGATAGGAGGGAGGTGGGTGCTGAGCCGTTGCTTGCCGGCCGGTGGGCTGGCGAGGACCCTGGCCAGGGCGTCAAACGAGGCGCGGATCGCGCGCAGCATGCGCTCATTGGCGTCAACTGGCGGCCCATAATGGCTAAGGACCAGCCAGTCCTCCAGGGGATCGTCATCCTCGTACATCGGGTAGCCCTTTCAGCTTTTCGCGGTCCTGGCTGCCGGTGCCGGCGCGTGGGATGGTCCTGGAGATGTGCGGCATAAGCGGGGGGGGACGACGCCAGTGGGGCGGCAGAGCGGTGCATCGCGGAGGCTTCAAGATGGTTGAAGCATCCAGTTCTCATTGTAGCCCTGCGACGCGCTAATGACAAGCTCCTGCTGGCAAACCCGGGCACGCGGGCCTCCGGCCCGCATGCAGGTCGGACGCCTGCGCTCCCAGTCACACGCCCACGAGGGAGTTCGCCAGCAGTAGCTTTCGCAAGTGCCAGACACATTGGGGCCCGCCTGGCAGCACCATACCAGAAGCCACAGACGGAGCAACTGCCCGCATGATCCAGACGCTCTCCACCCGTACCATTTGCTGCAAGCTGTCGCTTAACGCCGCTGCTCTCGCCGCCATTCGGGCGACGGCCGAGGCGTTCAACGCGGCGGCAACCTCCTGTGCCTCGGTCGCGTGGGCGGAGCGCATCACCAACAAGAACAAGCTGCACCAGATCGTCTACGGCCCCACCCGCGTCACGTACGAGCTGGGGGCGCAACTGGCCTGGTGCGCCAGGGATAAGGCGGCTGAGGCGGTGCGGGCGGCACGGGCGAACCGCCACGATACGTGCCCGACGTTCAAGCCGAACAGCGCCATCCGCTACGACGCACGTACCTACCGGCTCCTCAGCCTAACCGGGTGAGCTTGAACACGCTCACGGGCCGGGTCATCGGCCAGCTGGTGCTGGGGCAGTTCCAGCGGCGCCACCTGTACGATACGAGCTGGGAGATTGGCGGGGCTGAGCTGGTGCAGCGTGACGGACAGGTCTACTGTCGCCGCGCTGAGCGCCGCGCGGATGACGGCGGCACCATCGTGGATGGCGGCCTTCGTCGAGGTCTCGTAGACCGGCTTGCCGGCGAAGCGGCTCAGATCGATCTTCGTATCGGCGGCAATCACAATCGCATCGGCGGTGGCAATCTCGTCTGCGCTGACACAGGGCTGGCCCCAGCCGATCAACTGGCCCTGGAACGTCTGGGCATCCGGGTGCTCCTGGCAACGACGACGGGCTGATGGGTGTACGTCCCGTGCTATGCCAGCGCCTGCTCCAGTACGGCGAGCGTGGCTCGGGCGCAGCGCTCCCAGGTGAAGAGGGCGGCGCGTGCGTAGCCGCGCGCGCGCAGGTCGGCGCGCAGGGCTTCGTCGGCGGCGAGCCGGCTGAGGGCGGTGGCAATGGCCGCGGTGTCGTGGGGATCGACGAGCAGAGCCGCGTCGCCGGCCACCTCGGGCAGTGCCGAGGTGTTCGAGGTCAACACGGGCGCGCCGCAGGCCATCGCCTCCAGCACAGGCATGCCGAAGCCCTCGTAGAGCGAGGGGAAGACGAAGGCGGTGGCGTCGCCAAGCAACGGCGGCAGGTCGGTGTCAGGCAGGTAGCCGAGGAAACGGACCCGCCCGCTGAGGCCTAGTTCGGCGACGCGGTGCTCGATGGGCGCGCTGAGCCAGCCGCGCCGCCCGGCGATCGCCAGCAGCATGCCGGGAACTGCGGCGCGGGCAAAGGCCTCGATCAGGCGGACCAGGTTCTTGCGCGGCTGGATGGTGCCGACGTAGAGGAAGTAGGGCGCGTTAAGGCCATAGCGGGCGCGGGCGGCGACGCGGAGCGCCGGGTCGGCCACCGGGTGGAAACCGGCGCTCACCCCATGGTGGACCACCATCACGCGGGCCGGGTCGGCGCCATAGTGGCGCACCAGGTCGTCCCTGGTGGCCGCGGAGATGGCGATCACCCGGCGCGCCGCGCGCAGGTTCCAGCGCGTGCTCAGGTTGAGCTCAAGGCGGCGGCGGGCGGTGTGGGCTTCGGGAAAGGCCAGGTAGCCCAGGTCGTGGATGGTGACCACACTAACCGCGGGGTGGAGCAGCGGGATGACGTGGGCCGGCACGAAGAGCAGGTCGGGCCGGTCGCAGATCAGGGCAGGGCCGAGGCGCGCATGCGTCCAGAGGCGCGGCAGAGGCAGGCTGCGCAGGGTGACGTTGGGGCCGACTGGCGGTAGGGCGGGGGGGAGCCCGTTGGTGTAGAGGGTGTAGCGATGCCAGCGGTCGATGCGGGCGAGGGCGGCGATCAGTTCGTAGCTGTAACGCTCGGTACCAGTGCGCTCGGCGACGCTGATGCGGCTGGCGTCGATGGCGATCAGCGGGGGCTGCATATGTGCTATTGTACCACCGGCGAGGATGGGCCAGATCCGGCCCGGCCTGCTGCGCGGCGCGCGGGCCTGCCGGCGTGCGCTGCGCCGCGAATACTGACTAAGGAGCGCCGATGCCACGCGTGTTGATCCTCCAGGCGTCGCTGGGCAGTGGCCACCTCAGCGCAGCGAATGCCCTCGCCGAGGCGCTGCAGCGCCTTGGTGCCGAGGCACGGGTCGAAGATGTGCTGGCCTACGCCAGCAGCGTGCTGCGGGTTGGCCTCCCCCGCCTCTCGTTCCAGATCAACGAGTACGGACCACAGCTCTACCGCGTGCTCTATGAGCGCAGCAATGATATCGAGATCACCACCGCCTTTCGTCAGAACCGGCTCATAGGTCTGCTGACCCAGCCGTTCCTGACCCAGCTCGATAGGCTGATCGACGAGACCAGGCCGGACGCCGTGGTCGCGGCCCACCCGATTGCCGGCTACATTCTCACGCTGCGCAAGCAGCAGGGCCGCCTGGAGGTGCCGTTCTATGTCGTCGTCACCGACTTTCTGGCCCACAGCAGCTGGCTGGTGTCCGGGGTGCGGCGCTACTTCTTGCCGAGCGACTTTACCCGCTGGGCGCTGGCGCGCCGGGGCCTCCCCGCCCGGCTGTTGGAGGTCACCGGCATCCCGATCAACCTGGAGATCGCCGACCCGAAGCCGGCCACCGCAATGCGTGCCCGCCACGGCCTGCCCGCCGTGGGGCCTGTGATCACCCTGTTCGGGGGCGGGATCGAGGCGCGGCGCGTGCGCCTGATCGCCGAGGAGTTGCTGGCGAGCGAGGTGTCCGGCACCCTCGTCAGCGTGGCCGGGCGCAATCTGGAGCTCGCCGCCGCGCTCAGCGACCTGGGCGATGGGCCGCAGATGGCTATGCGACGCCTGGGGCGCATCGATTTCGTCGATGACCTGGTGGCCGCCAGCGACGTGGTGATCACCAAGGCTGGCGGCCTGATCATCAGCGAGGTGCTGGCGCGGCGCACGCCGCTGGTGATCATTGACCCGCTGCTCGGACAGGAAGAGTGGAACGCCGATTTCATCACCGGGGTGGGCGCGGGCGTGCAGCTCCGTATGCCCGAAATGGCCGCACGCACCGCGCTGGCCCTGCTACAGCAGCCCGGGCGCATGGCAGCCATGCGCGAGCAGGCCGCCCGGGTCGGCTTCCCAGAGGCGGCCTCTACGATTGCGCGTCGGATCCTCGGCGACCTTGTCGCACATGCCACCTGATAGTCGTCAGCTGTGCTCAAAGGAGCTCTCGATGACTGCGTCCGCCCCACCCGAGGTTGTCGTGGTCGGCAACATTGGCATCGATACCAACATCTATCCGCTCAGCGCGGCGATCGACTGGTCGGTGGAGGCCAACTTCACCGAGAACCTCGACTTCTGCTCCGCGGTGAACCACGCCCCCGCCGCGCTCGCCGCCGCCCTGCTCGCCCACCGCCCTGAGCTGGTCGTTGTGCTGGGCCTGGGCGCCCGCGGTGCGGGTCTGGCCACCCGCGACGGCTTCCGCATCATCCCGCCCCCGCCGCTCGATCTGCCGGTGCTGGACACCAACGGAGCTGGCGACGGGCTGGCGGTGGGCTTTCTGACCAGCTACGTGCTCGAGGGCCGTTCACTGGAAGAGAGCCTCTGGCGTGGACAGATCGTCGCGCGCCACACCTGTACGCTACGGGCCACCACCGACGGCCTGATCAGCGTCGCGCAACTGGAGGCGTATGCCGCCGCGATGCGTTGACGGCATGGGCGGATGCGCGTATCATCGCTATCATTGCTTCCCCGCCCGCGGCGATCGCCGATGACCGCCAGCGCCTGTGCAGGCTCCCCACCAGACGTGGGCTACCGGGCTACTGAATGCGAACCAGTGCAAACAACCGCGCGCACCTTGCTATGAGCCATCGCCTATGCCGCGCCTGATCGTACTGCGCGTCCTGCTGCTGCTGATGGTGGCCATCCTCGTCGGACGGCTCTACCAGATCCAGGTGGTGGACAGCACCGGCCGCCGCTTCGGCGCCGACGTTGACGTAACGACGCGCCGCTACCTCAGCGTGCCGCCGCGCCGCGGCGAGATCTTTGCCGCCGATGGTACGACGCTGCTCGCCGAGAGTGTGCCGATCTACAACCTGGCGGTGATCCCCGGGCGCCTGCCGTCGCGCAGCGCCGAGCCCGAGCGGCGGGCCACCGTGCTTGCGCGCCTCAGCCAGGTGGCGGGGCTCAGCAGCACGCTGACTCTCTCGCCCACGACGGCACTCGCCGAGCGGCCTGCCCTCGCTCGCGCCCTGCAGTCCCTCCAGAGCCCGCTGCTCACCGCCGGGCCGAGCATGACGCTTACCATCGCCCCCGCCGATAGCCTGCGCGCGCTCGAACTGACCAGGAACTACAGTGATGTCCTCAGCCTCAGCAATCCCATCGAGGCCATGATCGCCCAGCAGGACCTGCGTGGCTACCAGCACGTCGTGCTCAAGGAGGGCATCAGCGCCGACCTGGCCCTGGCGATCAGCGAGAATGCCAACTACCTGCCCGGGGTGCACGTGGTCGAGGACTACCGCCGCCACTATCCGCTCAGCGCCAGCGTGCCCTCGCTGTCGCATCTGATTGGCTACACCGGGCGCATCAGCGCCTGCGAGCTGGTGGCAAAGAACCCGGCCAGTTCCTGGCTCACGGCACTGGTCGATGTACTCGGCTACGCCGGCCGTTGCGGGCTCATCGCCAAACAGATCGACCCGCCAAGCATCGGCTTTCCACCCTACCAGCCAGATGACCGCATCGGCAAAGATGGGCTGGAGGCGGCCTATGAGGCCGAATTGCGCGGACGACTGGGTGTCGAGTCGCTGCTTGTCGACGCGCTGCAGCGCCCCGTGAGCCCGATCGAGACCGCGCGACCGGTGGAGAACGGCCATAACCTGGTGCTGACGATCGATGTCGCCTATCAGGCCGACGTTGAGCGCATCCTGCGCCGCTGGATCGCCGAAGGCGAACGCCGCCGCCAGAGCGCGCGCGAGGCCTACAAACGCGACTATGCCCCGATCTTCGCCGGTTCGGCCGTAGTGCTCGACCCGCGCGATGGGCGCGTGCTTGCCATGGTCTCGCTGCCCAGCTACGACAACAACCTCTGGGTAGACCCGCAGCGGCAGGCCGAACTGGCCGCTCTGCTCAGCCCGGGCGACCCCCAGGCGCTGGCCGAACTGCTGCGCCAGGCGCCGCTCACCAATCGCGCGATCGCTGGCCAGTACCCCCCTGGTTCGACCCTCAAACAGTTCGTTGGCGCAGCTGCCCTGCAGCAGGGCGTGATCGCCCCCGAGACCCGCCTGCGCGACCCGGGCGTGCTCAAGCTGATCGAGCGCAACGGCGCGCCCTTCGAGTTGCCCAATTCGGTGCGCAACCGCGATAACGGCGAGCTGAACGTCATCGATGCGCTTCGCCTCTCCTCGAACGTCTTCTTCGCGTCAGTGGCCGGTGGCAATGACCAGGCCACCAACCTCGACGCCAGGGCCCTGCGCGTTCGTGGCCTCGATATCGATGGCCTGGTGGAGGGCCTGGAGTGGTTCCACCTCGGGCGCGCGACCGGCATCGACCTCGCCGGCGAGGCCACCGGCCTGGTGCCGACCAGGACCTGGAAAGCCCGGGCCAAACGTGAGGTCTGGACCACCGGCGACACCTACAATACCGCGATCGGTCAGGGTGACATGCTCGTAACCCCGCTGCAGCTGGCGGTTGCCGCGGGCGGCATTGCCCGCGACGGGGTGCTCTACCGCCCCCATCTGGTGGACGCGATCACCGATGGCAATGGCGCCGTTGTGCGGCAGATCACCCCCCAGGTGATAAGCCGCGCCCCGGTTGAACCGGCCTTCCTGCAGGCCATCCGCCAGGGTATGCGCGAGTCGGTCACGAACGGGCTGAACATTGCGGCGCGCGAGGAGTGCTCGGGCCTGCAGATCGCCGGCAAGACCGGCACGGCTGAGTTCGGCCCGCTGATTCAGCACCCCGACGGGCGCCTGGTCCGGCAGAGCCACGCCTGGTTCGTGGGCTTTGCCCCCTATGATGATCCCCAGGTGGTGGTGGCGGTGCTGCTGGAGGGCGTGGGCGATCTGAATGACGGCTCATCGACTATGGCCGTTCCCGCCGTGACGCAGATGCTCCAGGCCTACTTTCGGGTGGCGCCACCTGAGAACGCGCCGGCCAATTGCCCGGCGCCGCCACCCGAACCGGAGCCTGCCCCGCCCAGTGTGGGCCTGCAGCCCTGAAACCGCAGCCCGGCGCGCCCTATGCTATAATTCTTCGACAACTCGCGTTCAAACTAGGCACGAGTGCATGAGCGACCTGATCAGCATCAAAGGCGGCCGCGACGGCCTGCGGATGCGGCTCGATGATACCGCTGAGTGGACGGCGCTGCTAAGCCAGCTTGAGCACCAGTTGACCCAGAATCGTGGCTTCTTCAATGGTGCTCGCCTGACGATCGATGTCGGCGACCGCGCGATGAGCGCCGAGCAGCTGGCGACAATCCTGGGGCTTATGCAGCAGCACGGCGTATCGGCTGATGCGCTGGCCGCCAGCGCCCGCGAGAGCCGTAATGCCGCCCGCGCCGCTGGGATCACCGCCAGGCCGCTGCCGCGCTACCCTGAGGGCTCCGCCAGCAGCGCCGCCGGGCCGGCCGGCGAGAGCGAGGCCTTGCTGCTGATCCGCACCGTCCGTTCCGGCCAGGTTGTGCGCCACAGCGGCCACATTACCCTGATCGGCGATGTGAACCCCGGCGGCGAAGTGATTGCAGGCGGTAGCGTTGTGATCTGGGGCCGCATGCGCGGGTTCGTCCACGCCGGGGCGCTTGGCAACGCCGAGGCGCTGGTCTGCGCGATCGAACTGCGCCCGACCCAGTTGCGCATCGCTGACCAGATCGCCACCGGGACGCGTGGTGGGCCCCATACCCCGGAGGTGGCGCGCATCGAGGACGGACAGATCGTCGTTGAACCGTGGGAGGCATCCAAACGCTCGTAGGGCCGAGGTATTCGCTCCAGGCCCGTGACAGGAAACGGCGCCACGCAGGAGCGAATGCTTCGCCTCCGCGCTGCCGCAGGGCGAGGAAGTGACAGCGTAACCGCGACACGGTGACCGGATGACGATCATCGCCTCACCGCCTCATCGTCTCACCGCCTCATCGCCTCGTCGCCTCGCGTATAGCGCCGCGGCAGACAAGTGACCCACCAGAACAAGACCGGGCTCGGTCCCAACGGAGAACATATGGCGCGTGTTATCACCATCACCTCGGGCAAAGGCGGCGTGGGCAAGACGACCACCACGGCCAACCTCGGAACCGCCCTGGCTATGCAGGGGAGCCGGGTCGTCGTCATCGATGCGGATATCGGGCTGCGCAACCTGGACGTGGTGATGGGGCTTGAGAACCGCATCGTCTATGACCTGGTCGATGTGGTTGAGGGCCGCGCCCGCCTGCGCCAGGCGCTGATCAAAGACAAACGGCTGCCCGAGCTCTGCCTGCTCCCCGCCGCGCAGACCCGCGACAAAGACGCCGTGAGCCGTGAGCAGATGACCGATCTGACCAATCAGCTGCGCGGCGAGTTCGACTTCGTGCTGATCGACAGTCCCGCCGGGATCGAGGGCGGCTTCCGCAATGCGATCGCCGGCGCCGATGAGGTGATCATCGTGACCACCCCCGAGGTCTCGGCGGTGCGCGATGCTGATCGCATCGTTGGGCTGGTCGAGGCCGCCGAGAAGGGCCCGCCCAGCCTGGTAGTCAACCGGATCAAGCCACGGCTGGTCAACCGCGGTGAGATGCTCTCGGTCGAGGATGTGCTTGAGTTGCTTGCAATCACCCTGATCGGGATCGTCCCTGATGATGAGGTCATCGTCACCTCGACCAACCGTGGCGAGGCCGCGGTGTACGACCAGCAGTCGCAGGCGGGCCGGGCCTTCTTCGATGTTGCCCGCCGGCTGCGCGGTGAGGACGTCCCCTTCCCGGTGCTCCAGGAGCATCAGGGTGTGTTCGAGCGCTTCTTCGGCATGTTCGGGCGCCGCCGCTCGTAACGAAAGGACCGTGGCGTGGGTTTCTTTCAGAATCTCTTCGGGGGGCGACGCGACCGGAGCGCCTCGGTGGCCAAGCAGCGCCTGATGATGGTGCTGGTCGACGACCGCTATAAGCTTACGCCCGAGGCTCTCGAGCAGATGAAGCTGGAGATGGCCGAGGTGCTTGCGCGCTATCTGCCCGCCGTCGATGCCGAGCAGATCGAGGTGACGATCCTGCGCGGCGAGGCCAACGATTACCTTAAGGCCGACATCCCGCTCAAGCGTGGCCGCAGCGACGAGGGCTAGTTCGGCATCCGTAGCCGTATCCGTTCAGGGGTCTACGTGGTGCGGCCCCCTTTCCTGAGTAGCGCGCAGCGTGTAGCGAAGGGTGCGTTCCGCGCCCCCTCCTGAACAGTTGCGGCGCAGCCAATGCCTCGGTCGTACGGGGCGTCGGCCGACCCATCACAGCTGCTCGGACGCGCCGGGTTGTGCGCATAAGGCCAGGAGCGCCGCATGTCGACTCAGCAGACGCCGATCCGCTTCTCGCCACGGATCAAGCTGATCGTCGTGGCGCTCGTCGCCGCACTGTCGATCTGGCTGCTGGTCGCGGTCGAGCATATCCTGCCGCCCTTCATCGCTGCGATCATCACCGCCTACCTGTTCAACCCCCTGGTGAGCTGGCTACAGCGCCGCACTGGCCTGGGCCGCACCTTCTGGATCGCTGTCCTTTATGTGCTGGCCTTTCTGTTGCTCTACGGGCTGGCTACGCTACTCGGGCCGCGGATCGCGCAGCAGTGGCGCGAGCTAACCGCCGCCGTGCCGCAGGTCGCCGGGCGGATCGAGGGGCTCTTCCGCGGTCGCGAACAGCTGGAGATCGGCGGGGTCGTGCTCGACCTCGCGCCGCTGGAGGCGCAGCTGATTGAGACGGTGACCGACCTCGGCCGGCGGGTCAGCAGCAGTGTGCCGAGCCTGGTCTTCTCGGCGCTGGAGACGGTGATCTTTGTGCTGGTCTATCTGATCATCACTTTCTACCTGCTGCTCCAGGCCGGTCAGCTCAAACACTGGGCCGTGAGCCTGATCCCCCCATCCCACCGCGAGGAGATCGCCGCGCTGGGCAGGCAGGTCGATGGGGTGTTCAGCGCCTATATCCGCGGCCAGTTGCTGCTGATCGTCATCATGTCGGTGTTGCTGTACATCCCACTGTCGATCCTGCGCGTGCCTTACGCGCTCGTGATCGCCGTGGCCTCGGGCATCCTCGAGATCCTGCCGATCATCGGCCCCTGGTCCGCGGCTGCAATCGCCATGCTCGCGGCGCTCTTCCAACCCGAGGTGCCCTTCGGGCTCTCGAATCTGGGCCTGGCCGCGCTGATCGGTATCATCTACTTCGTGCTGCGCCAGATTGAGGACCACTTCATCATTCCCAATGTGATGGGCCCCCTGGTGCGCCTCCACCCCGCGGTGGTGATCTTCGCCATCCTCGCCGGCGGTGCTCTCGCCGGCGCCTTCGGCCTGTTTATCTCTATCCCCGTCGCCGCCGTGATCCGCATCCTGCTGACCTTCATCTATCGCAAGCTCACCGATCAACCCGAACTACCCGCGTCGCCCCAGGCCCCAGCACCGATCCAGGCGCCGGCAACCACCACCCGGCCGGGCCAGGCGAGCGATTGACCGACGAAAGTACGGCTATGCTGCAGTTTTCCCACGACCCGGAGGCCGGCTCCCTCTATGTGTACTTCACCGAGCTCGCGGAAGGCCAGGCCGTCGCAACGCTGGAGTATCCCGCTGCCCTGCTGCTCGATGCTCAGGGGCGGATCATCGGTCTGCGGCTCGAGCTCGATGACGAAGTGACCCTGGCCCAGCTCGAACTGGCGCTCGCCGGTGAGTATGAGCGGCTCGATATGGCCAGCGGCCAGCTCACCCTGAGCATCACTGAGGAGCCCCCGGCCAGCATCGTTCCACTCGCCGAGACAGCCATCCTCGACCTCGATGAGGACGAGACGGTGCTCGGCGTGGAGTTGGCCGTGCCGCCCGAATTGCGCACGCCTGCGGCGCTGGAGCGCCTCGCCCCGCTGATGCTCACCCTCGACCAGCCGGCTGCGCCGGGTGAGGGCCCGGTGGTCTTCGATACCTCGGCAGCCGGCGGCGCGGTTGAGCCGCCAGTAGTGGGTGAAGCGCCGCCCGGTGCCGCGCCGGAGCCGCTGGTGCGCGCAGGCTTCGTGGCCCTGGTGGGCAAGCCGAATGTCGGCAAGAGCACCCTGCTCAATACGCTGCTCGGCCAGAAGGTGGCGATCGTCTCGCCGCGGCCCCAGACGACCCGCGTGCCCCTGCGCGGTATTCTGAGCCGCCCGGGCGCGCAGATCATCTTTGTCGATACGCCGGGCATCCATATGCCTAGCCACGCCCTCGGGCGCTTGATGGTCGACCTGGCTGAGAAGACCCTGCCAAACGCCGATGTGATCGGCTTTATGGTCGATATCAGCCAGCCGCCAAGCCAGCTCGACCGGCGGATCGCCCAGCAGGTGCAGCGCGCCCGTGGCCATAAGCTGCTCATCCTCAACAAAGTTGACATAAAACCGCGCGGCGAACGTACCTACCTGGAGGACTATCGGCAGCTCGGCCCCTGGGAGTTCGAGATCGCGATCTCGGCGCGCACCGGCCTCGGCCTCGCGGCGCTGCTGGAGGCGATCGTCGCGCGGCTCCCGGAGGGACCGCCGCTCTACCCTGAAGAGCAGCTGACCGACCAGAGCGAGCAGTACCTGGCGGCCGAGTTCGTGCGCGAGAAGGTGCTCTACTTCACCCAGCACGAAGTGCCCCACGCCGTGGCCGTCGAGGTGGACGAGTGGGAGCAGCGTGAGGGGGCCACCTACATCCGCATGACGATCAACGTCGAGCGTGAGGGCCAGAAGGCGATCATCATCGGCGCCGGCGGCGCGATGCTGAAGAAGATCGGCAGCGCCGCCCGCCAGGATATCGAACGGCTGATTGGCGGCCCGGTCTTCCTCGACCTGTGGGTCAAGGTGCGCCCCAACTGGCGCGACGACCGCGCGGCGCTGGGCTGGCTCGGTTACCGGGCAAAGGACTGGCGGTAGCGCGGTGTTGCAACAAAAACGCCGCTGCCGGCGTCCGTGCCATGGTATGGCCTAGTTCAGCGTCGGGTGTTCCCGCTTGACCGGTGCTCCACACCTCCACACGACTGGGCGGCGTGGAGTTGAACGCCAGCCTGGCAAGCGGGTCGGAACCATACCCAGAAAGCTGGCCCAGGTTTGCCCGGATCGCGCCACTGTGCTACGCTGGAGGCGTCGGAATGGCTCGCACTGCCCATACAGCCGGGGGCGCCCCTGCCCTGAGCGGCTCACCACGGAGCACTATGGCCGAGGTCTCGCAGATCCTCTGCCCCTTCTGCCTCAAGCCGAATGTGCCGCGCGCCAGATTCTGCCAGCACTGCGGCAAAGACGTGGTGCTGAACAACGACGCGCCCAGCACGGACCCCCGCCGCTACCGGATCACGCGGGTGATCAAGAAGGGCGGCCAGGGCTCGGTCTACGAGGGCGTCGACGAGCAGGGCCAGGTCTATGCGATCAAGATGATGCTCGATCGCTTTCACGACCCGCGCGAGCAGGCCGAGGCGCTTGCGCGCTTCAATGCCGAGGCCGAGATCCTGCAGGGCCTCAGCCACCCCGCCGTGCCCCGCGTCTACAGCCACTTCACCGACGAGGGCCGCCACTACCTGACCATGGACTTCGTGCACGGCGAGGACCTTGAGCAGATCGTCGAACGGGAGCAGCGCATCCCCGAGGAGCGGGTGCTCACCTGGGCCGAGCAGATCTGCGACGTGCTCGATCATCTGCACGAACAGGGCCTGATCTACCGCGATATGAAGCCCTCCAATGTGATGATCGAGCGCGGCGGCGGGGTCAAGGTGGTCGATTTCGGCATCGCCAAGCTGTTCAATCCGACGGAGCGTGGCACCCAGATCGGGACGCCCGGCTATGCTCCGCCCGAGCAGTACCAGGGCCTGGCCACGCCCCAGTCCGATGTGTATGCCCTCGGGGCGACACTGCATCACCTGCTGACCGGCCGCGACCCGACCGAGGAGAAGCCGTTTGCCTTTCCGCCGGCCCGCGACCTGGTGCCGGCGATCTCACAGCGCACCAGCGATGCTCTGGTGCGCGCGTTGCAGTTCAAGGCCGACGACCGCTTCGCTACCATTGCCGAGTTCCGCGACGCCCTGCGCCCCCAGCCGGCGCCCAGGCCGGCCCAGGTGCGGGTCGCCCCGCCGACCGGGCGCGTCCCGCA
>DAOUBZ010000117.1:0-8572 GCA_034432515.1 Chloroflexaceae bacterium
CGGCGCGGAGGTCGGGGCGGCGGCCGTCGTAGGTGCCACCGTCGGGGCGGCGGTCGGTGCTGCGGCGGCCTCGGTCGGCGCGGCGGGGACGGCGGTCGGCGCGGGCGCCTGGTTGCTGCACGCCGACAGGAGGATGATGGCCAGAAGCGCCATCGACAGAAGGTTGCGGATAGATCGAACCGTCATGATAGCAAGCCTCTCAGCATAGGAAGACCGCGGCCGCGTCGATCGACCGGCGCAGCCGCGGGTGGGCTACTGCCCCATCAGGTAGGTGCGGAACCAGATCAGCTGCTCCTGGGCGCCGTAGAGCTCGTAGGGCGGGATCGTGTTGAAGCCGTGGGGGGCATCCTGGAACTTGAGCAGCTTGGCAGGCACCTTGTTGTTGATCACCTCGAGCATGAAGTTTTCCATCACCGTGACCGGCAGGAAGTCTTCGGTGCCGTGGAAGGCCAGCAGCGGCGTGCGCACCTTGCCGGCGTTGTAGGACGGCGAGTCCTTCGCGTACTCGGCCAGGGCCGCCCGCGGCGGAAGCCCCTGCAAGAAGGGCATGGCGGTCGCGTAGCCGCGGCTCCACTCCGTCACCGCGTCGCTGATCGTGCACATCGTGTGGGCGGCGTCGTAGGTGGCGGGGTGGCGAATGAGGCTCTGGACGGTGAAGTAGCCGCCGTAGGAGCAGCCGGTGATGCCGACCTTGCTCGCCCAGCCCCGCGCCCGCATCTGGCCGACGATCTCGTTCATCGCGTCGATGTCGATCTGCCCGAAGTTCGCCCCGTCGGACAGGGCCTCGAAGCGATCGGGGCCGGTGCCCAGGCGCCCGTAGAGCGGCACGACCAGCAGCCCGAAGCCGAAGTTCGGCAGCAGGCCGAACGGGCTCTCGATATTCGCGATCCACTGGTTCTTGATGTGCGTGCGCGGCCCGCCCTCCTGCCAGACGATGATCGGCAGGTTCTTCGGCGGGAAGGGCGCGTCGGCGGGCAGGATCAGCACGCCGCTGTGGGTCGAGCCGTCGCGCAGGGTGAACGAGACCGGCTGCTGCCGCGTCTTGCTGAGCTGGCGCGCCGCCTCGTTGAGCCAGGTGAGCCGGGCGAAGGCGGTGCCGTCCCACTTCATGCGGTAGACGTCGACCGGGTCGGTGAACGAGGTGTACAGGAAGACGATCTCGCGCGAGCGGTTCGTCGCCGTGACGCCGGCGAAGGTGCCGGCCCGGTCGGCGATCGTGCGCAGCTCGCCGGAGCGCCAGTTGTAGTAGTGCGGGTGCTCGTCGAGGCGGTAGTGGCTCTGGATGATCAGCTCGTCCGGCGAGACGAAGCTGGCGCGCATATCGCTGTCGGAGAGCTCGACCCGCTCCAGGCGGCGGATCTCCCGCAGGCCGCTGTCCAGGAGCCGCAGGCTGGCGCTGGCGCGGTTCTCGGGGAGGTAGGTCGGGTAGCGCCGGCCGACCAGGCGCGACGGCTGCTGCACCGTCACGGCCAGCGTCTGGTTATCGGGGCTCCAGCTCACGCCGCGGTAGATCGCGCCGTCGCCGTCGGCCGCCCGCAGGGTGGTGACCTCGCCGCTGCCGAAGTCGAGCGCGATCAGCTGGTTGCCCTGCAGCCAGGGGTTCTGCGCCGGGGGCAGGTTGCCGGTCGCGTCGCGGTAGCCGAGCTCCGAGATCCGGGCGCCGTCGAGGCCGCGATCCGGGTCGGCGTCGCCGAGCTCCACCGTCAGGGCGAACTTGCTGCCGTCCTGGCTGAAGCTCAGCTCCCCGGGCGCCGAGCCGGCGGGGAGCGTGGCGACCGGCCGCGCCTCGCCGGTCTCGACGTCCACGACCGTCAGGCGCGTGTTGACGTTGAACACCTGCGAGGCCACCGAGCCTGCCGGGATCGGGTCGAACAGCGCCGCGAAGTCAACCAGCGCGCGGGCGCGGGAGCCGGCCGGCAGCCGGCTGGCGGCGCTCAACGCGGTGGGCAGCGAGGCGGCCTGGGCGCCGCTGCCCGGCGCCGGCACCGTCAGCGCGGTCGCGGCCAGCGGCGGCGCCGCGAAGAGCACCTTGCGCCCGTTGGCCGAGACGAAGACGGGGAAGCCGAGGCCGGCGGGCACGGGCGAGAGCACCTGGCCCACGCCCGTTCGCCGGTCGGCCCCATACATGATCGGCTGGAGATCGGGGAGCGTCACGCCGTAGGAGGCGAGCGTCTCATCGTTGAGCCAGAACCAGTTGGAGAGCTGCGCGTAGTTTGGCGGCTGCGGGAACGGCACCGTGCTGCCGTCACGGATGTTCGTGAAGCCGAACCCGCGCGACGTCGCCACCAGGATGGTCTGATCGTCGGAGCTGACCGGGCTGAGGATCACGAAGAAGGTGCCCGCAGGGATGCGCTGCAGCGCGGCGATCTTCTGCACCTCCTCGGCGGGCAGCAGGTTGGGGATCTGCGCCTGCGTGCCGTCCACCAGATAGATGTTGTTGCCCTGGTCCGTCACGGCGGGGTTTCCCTGGGCCTGGGCGGGCATCACGCCCGCCAGCACGGCCAGGGTCAGCACGAGGCCAACAATTCGTGAGTAGCGCATCTGCCTGTCCTCTGTTACTGCGTCTCGCGGTTCAGCAGCTCGACCGCCGCGTCGAGCAAGGGGTCGCCGCCCTCCAGCTGGGCCTTGAGGAACTCCTCGGTGAGCGGCACGAGCAGGTCGGGCTGCACGCCCTTGCCCTCAAAGTTCGGCTCCTGGGAGTCGGGCCAGGTGGTGCGCTGCTTGGTGTACCCAAAGCCGATCCCGCCGGGCATGGGGATGGTCTCGGGGTTGCCGCCGCCGCCGGCGCTCGGGGTCGCGCCCACGATCAGGGCGCGCTTGTGGAACTGCAGGTCCTGGGAGAAATACTCGGCGGCGCTCCCCGTCGCGTCGTCCACCAGCACCACCACCTTGCCTTTGTAGGTGAGGTCGGGACGCAGCGAGAAGCTCGGGTAGTCGGGCGCGGCCTGCCGCACGAACTGGCCCAGCTGCGCGTCGTAGAGGTAGGTGTCATACCAATTCACTTTGGCCGGCGCGTCGGCTGAGTACAGGTAGGAGCTGAGGATGCTGGCGAGCGCGACGCTGCCGCCGCCGTTGCCGCGCATGTCGATGATGATGCCCGGCAGGCTCCCGGCCTCGGCGAGGAAGTTCTCGTAGAAGGCGATCTTGTAGCGCAGGTTGTCGAAGCCCCGCCACTGGATGTAGCCGTAGCGGCCGGCCACGGCGGTCGAGCTGATCTCCTCGGACGGGTACTTGTGGAGCGGGACGCCGGCCTGGTGCGCCCCGGCCGTGAGCGTTGCGCTCCGCGTCGCGGTCTCGCCCGGCTGCCGATACTCGACGGTGAAGGTTGCGCCAGGTGCGCCCACCAGGGTGATGATCTCCTTGGTGCTGCGGATCTTCTCGGGCGTAGCCGCCTTCGCGCGCAGCGGGAGCGGGTCGATCCAGTCGTTCACCGGCTGGCCCTGGACACTGATGATCTCCGTGCCGAACACCCACCCCTCCGCCGCAGCGGGGCTGTCGGGGGCGACGAAGTAGACGATCACCCGCCCGTCAGCGAGCGTCTTTACGCCGGCGCCCACGCTGGCGCTGTACGGGGCACTGTTCCTGGTGCTCGCTGCGGCGATGAGTTCGCGAGGAATTCCCAGGCTGGTGACGCCGACGTGGTAATCCTGCATTTCGGTGGCCAGGTCGGTCAGGGTGACCGCATACTCGCCAAGGTCGTTGGTCGCCTCGGCCGCCTCGATCCGCGGCAGGTAGCGCTGGCGAACCTGCTCCCAGTCGATCCCGCGCAGCTCGGTGTAGGCGTAGCGCACTTTCAGCAGGTCGATCAGCGAGTTGTAGGCCTCGACGAGGCCCTGGTCGGCGAAGCTGACCAGCTCGTTGGCGGCGGTCTCGCGGGTATCCATGCGCCCGAGGCGCGGGCGCGAGAAGCTCACCGCCCCGTCGGGGCCGAGGGTCGCCAGGGTGTAGCCGGCGGGCAGGCCGACGGCCGGGTCGTCGGCGGTGAAGTAGACGCCGTCGGGGCCGGCGCTCGCGGGGAAGCCCTGCGCGGCGTCGGGGGCGTAGAGCAGCAGCGTGCCCTCGCGCGCCACCCGCGTGAGCGGGTCGACCAGGTAGGACTCGTAGCCGCCGGTCTCAAACACGGAGACGTACGAGTCGCCGGTGAGGACAGTCGACACAAGCAGCGAGTAGACCTGCACGCCGGCGTCGTCGCGACCGTTGTTGTCGAGGTCTGCCGTGGGGCCGATAGGCTCGATCGGCAGGCCGACGCGGTAGCTGGCGGGCGAGGGCGCTATGGGGCTGGTCATCGCGCCGAGGATCTGGCCGGAGCTGTCGACGCCCTGGCTGTAGTCGCCCACGAGCTCGCGCGAGATATTGAAGAGCAGCGGCGTGGGCAGCGCGAAGACGCTGGCGATCTGGTCGTTGGTGTAGCTCATCACGCCCTCGATCGCCACCGGCCCGCCCTCGTCGTCGGCGATCTCGGCGGGCGGCAGCCCTGAGGTGCTCGCAGCGGTGGGCGCGGCGACCTGCGTGGGCGCCGTCGTCGGCGCGGCGGCCTCGGGGCTGGGCACGGGCGTGGGGGCGGGGGCGCTGTTCGCGCAGGCGCTCAGCAGCGCGAGCACAACGAGCAGGATGATCCGCCGTTGGATGATCACCGGGGAGTTCCTTTCTGGTGTGTGGCAGATAGCCAATTGTTCAAGATCCGGCCGCCGGGCACTAGCGACAGAGCGCTAAGGATCTGCTGAACACATGGCCCCCTACATCTGTAGGGGGCATGGGCGGCGGGGCTGTGGCCGGCGGCGGCTGTGGGCGCGGCGCGGGTGCCCTAGCGCAGGTCGATCAGGCGCTCCAGCACGAGCTGGTAGGAGGTAGCGGGGATGCCGAGCGGGCCGCCGAGGGCCTGGTCGAGGCAGGCGATCACAAAGACCACCAGGCCGATGAAGAGCGCGAGCATGCCCGTCAGGACGCGCTGGACGCCGGGCTGGATCTTGAGCAGGTAGGTGACGCCGATCGTCAGCAGCGCGCCGACCAGCACCACCCACCACATCACGCCGGGCAGCCCGCCGCCCACGGCGTCGACCCGCAGCCGCCGCGCCGTCACGAGCTCGTTGAACTGCCGCAGCGCCTCGGCGTGGAGAATCTCCTGGCCGGGCGTGGCCGGCTCGAAGGCGTAGAGCTCGCGCTGCAGCCCGGTGAGCAGGCCCGTCCCCTCGTCGGGGAGCTCGCCCCGGTCCTGGGCCGGCCAGGCGACCGTGATCACCTGCTCGGTGTAGCTGCGCAGCTCCGCCTGCAGCAGGCCCCGGAGCGGCTCCGGGTAGCCGCTGACGTCGCGGTAGAGCGCGCCGATCGCCGCGGCCTCGGCCGAGACGATCCGCTCGACCTCGGAGTAGGTCGTCCAGACGCCCACCGCGATCAGGCCGACCGTCAGGCTGTAGAACACGCTGATCGCCGAGGCGAAGAAGATGATGTCATTGTTCATCTCCTCGGTGAGCCGGAAGCGGCGCTCGGCGAAGCGCTGGAACAGCCACAGCCCGCAGACGGCGAGGGCGACGAACGCCCCGACGACGATCGCCCCAAACAGCCAGACCGGGAGCGCATAGAGCCGGGTCAGCCCCATCTACGCGCTCCTGGCGCGGGCGCCGCCTTGCGGCCGGCCCGCCTGCGGCGCGCCCGGCTCCCGCTCGCCGATCAGCGTCGGGATGAGCTTGTGGGTGTAGGCCGTCGCGATCGCCTGAGCGCGGGTTTGCACGCCGAGCTTCACGTAGAGGTTGCCGCAGTGGAACTTGATCGTCGCGTGGCTGACGTGCAGCCGCAGGCCGATCTCGCGGTTCGAGAGGCCGCGCGCCAGGAGGGTCAGGACCTCGCGCTCGCGCAGCGAGAGGTCGGCCGGGTCGAGGGTGGAGGCCGGCTCGACAGCCAGGATCGCCTGCGTCGCCTCGGGGGCGAAGACCTGCTGCCCCCCGGCGACGCTCCGCAGCGCCTGCGCCAGGGTCACGGCCGTCGCCCGCTTCAGCAGGTAGCCCTGCGCGCCGGCCCGGAGCGCCTCGCGCACCTGCTCCGGCCCCGACGTCAGCGTGAACACCACCAGCCGGGCGTGCGGGAGCGACTGGCTCAGGCGGTGAAACTGCTCAGCCCAGCAGGGCCCAAGGTCGCCGATCTCCACCAGCACGATGTGGGGCGAGCGCCGATTGCCGATGTGGATCGCCTCGCCAAGGTCGTGGGCCTCGCCGACCAGCTGGATGTCGGGGAAGGCGCCGAGCAGCTGGCGCACCCCGCCGTGGACCAGCGGCAGCGCGTCGAGGGTCAGCACGCGGATGTGCTCGCGGGTTGGCATCATCTTCACCGCTCCTTCAGGTCGGTTCGTCTACCAGCGGCCAGGGCGCCGCCTCAGGCGCGCCTGTGCCTGGATACCCCCTCCTGCGTCTCAGCGGCTGCCCAATTATTGAAGATGGGGCAGCCGGGCACCAGCGACAGAGCGCTACGATTCGCAAGACAAGTGGCCCCCGCCATGTGTAGGGGGCGGCCCGGCGCCGGGCCGGCAAACAGGAGCGCCCCCTCGGGCGGAGGGGGCGCGGAGGGGTGGCGGGGCAGCCCTGCGGGCGGGCTAGCGCAGCAGGCGCTCGCGCGCCACCACGGCGGCCTGCGTCCGGTTGTCGACCTGCAGCTTCAGCAGGATGTTGCTGACGTGGGCGCGCACCGTCGCGGCGCCGATGCTGAGCTGCTCGGCGATCGCCTTGTTCGTCAGGCCCTCGGCCAGCAGGCGCAGCACGGCGACCTCGCGCTCGGTGAACTGGTCGAGGCCTGGCGGCGCCGGCGTAGGCCGCAGCAAGGTGAGGGCCAGCTCGCGGGGCAGCGCCAGCCTGCCCTCGTAGACGCTGCGGATGGCCTGGACGAGCTCCTGGGGCTCTGAGTCCTTCAGCATGTAGCCCATGGCCCCGGCCTGCACCGCTGCGGCGACCCTGGCGCTCTCGCCGAAGCTGGCCAGGACGAGGATGCGCGCGTCGGGGTTCTCCTGGCGGATCAGCGCGATCGCCTCGGGGCCGTCCATCTCCGGCATCAGCATGTCCATCACCACCACGTCGGGCGCGAGCGCGCGGGCCAGCGCGACGGCCTCGCGGCCGTTCCTGGCCTCGCCGACAACCTGCATCTGGTTCCGCACCACCAGCATGGCCGCCAGCCCCTGGCGGACCACATGGTGGTCGTCGACGATCAGCACACGGATCAGGTCGCTCATCGCTGCTCCATCCGATACGGGATCATGACCTCCAGGCGGGTGCCGCTGCCCGGCGCGCTGGCGATGCGCAGCTCGCCGCCCAGCCGGACGACGCGCTCGCGGATGTTCCTGAGCCCCATGCCGCCGCCACTTTGCTGGACGTCGAAGCCCTGCCCATCATCGCTGATCTGCGCGTGCACGCGCCCATCGGCCTGGCTGAGACTGACCCCCACCGCCGTGGCGGCGGCGTGCTTGAGCACATTGTTCAGCGCCTCCACGACGATGTGGTAGAGCTCGACCTCGTAGTGTGGGGGCAGGTCGGGCAGGTCGTCGAGCTGGACGGTGAGCCGCAGGCCCGCACGACGCTCAACCGTGTTCAGGCGCAGCTGCAGCGCCCGCGCCAGGCCCTCCTGCTGCAGGTCGGCCGGGCGGAGCTCGTAGAGCAGCAGGCGCATCTCGCGTAGAGCGTGGAGCGTCGTGCGCTTCAGATCATCGAGCAGCAGATCCACGCGTTCCCGATCGCCGTCTGCGGCGGCCTCGCGCCCGGCCTGGGCGAAGAGCGCCACGCTGTAGAGCGACTGGGTGACGGCATCGTGGAGGTCACGTGCCAGACGGTGGCGCTCCTGTACCACCGCAAGCGTCTGGGCGCTCTCGCGCAGCTGCTGGTTTGCCAGCGTCATGCCGAGCTGCTCGGCGAGGGCGCTCACCAGCGCCACCTCGTCGAGGCTGTAGCCGCGGTCGGAGGCTCGGTAACAGCTGAGCACGCCCTCGATGCGGGCACCCACCCGAATCTGCACACCAAGATAGGTGTGTAGTTCGAGGGCGTGAAAGCTCGGCGGGAGCCCCGTCTGCCTGGCGAGGTCGGTTGTCAGCAGTGGGTCGTTCGGTTGGGCGATCCAGCGCCGGAAGGAGCGCGGCAGTTGCCCGATCTGCGCCGTCGACGGGAGGTCGGACGCGAGGTTGAGCTGCCCGGCGAGGTGCAGGCTGGCGCGGCTCTCATCGAGCAGGTGGATCGAGAGCGCGTCGCTGCGCGTCACCTCGATGATGCGCGGCAGCACCTGGACGAACACATCGGAGAGCCGGGTGGCCTGGCCCGTCAGGAGCGTCAGGTCGAAGAAGGTCGCCACCTCGGCGGTGCGGGCGGCCAGGCGCTGCTCGATGGTCACCACCATCTCCCGGGTCGCCGCCTCGGCCCGTTCGCGCTCGCCCACCTCATGGCGTAGGAGCTCAACGGCCTCGCGCAGCTCGGCGGTGCGCGCGTCGACCTGCGCCTCAAGCTGGTCGTTCAGCAGGCGTAGCTGATCCTCCGCCTGCCAGCGCTGGATGGTGCTCGCGACCATCTCGGCGGCGGCGCTCAGCAGCAGGGTCTCCTCCTCGCCC
>DAOUBZ010000118.1:0-7410 GCA_034432515.1 Chloroflexaceae bacterium
ACCCCGTTTTGCTCACGCCGGGTGCGCGGGCGTCCCGCCCGCCTGCGGGCCGGAGGCCCGCGTACCCGGGTTTGCCAGCAGTATCGTTGCACAAGCCCTGCTGGCGCAGCAGATGCCCCTTTTCTTCTGAGCAAACTTGCGGTACAATAGCATCTGATGTGAAAGCAATGCCTCATCGTACCAGGTATGGGCGACGCAGCTGCGGGCGCCCGCGTTCGTATTTGTCAATGCGTTGAGCGAGGGAAATTCCACGAGAGAGTCATGCAGAAACTGGAGACGCTGATCGCCCAGCCACGGGTGCAGCTCATCGCAGCGGGTACAAATTATGGACGGTTCGCGATCGAGCCGCTGCAGCTCGGCCACGCCGGCCCGCTGGGCAATGCCCTGCGCCGCGTGCTCCTGTCCTCGATCCCCGGTGCGGCCATCACCCGCATCAAGCTGGGTGGGGTGATCCACGAGTTCTCAACCATCCCCGGGGTGCTCGAGGACGGAACGCAGCTGGTGCTCAATGTCAAGGGTATTCGGTTGCGGTCCTACTCCGAGCGCGCGGTGACCATGCAGCTGGTCAAGCGCGGCCCCGGCCCGGTCTTCGCCAGCGACATCGACGCCCCGAGCACGGTCGAGATCGTCAATCCCGAGCACTACCTCTGCACGATCGACGACGACTCGGTGCTCGAAATGCAGCTGACGGCCGAGCGCGGGCGTGGCACCAGTCTGGCCGACAACAATAGCGGGCTCAATATCGGCGAGATCGCGGTGGACGCCCTCTTCAATCCGGTGCCCCAGGTGAACTTCCTGGTTGAGTCGGACAGCCACCGGCTCTTCGAGCGCCTGGTGATTGAGATCTGGACCGATGGCACGATCAAGCCCGGCGACGCGCTCGGCCATGCCGCCCAGGTCCTCACCCAGCACTTCGGCCGCATCGCCGTTTTCGACCAGCCCGAGCCCGCCGCTGAGTTGCCGATGCCCACCGGGCGGGCCATTCCCGCTGATGTCTATAATCGCACGATCGACGAGCTTGGGCTCAGCACCCGTACCTACAACAGCCTGCGTCGCGCCGACATCACGACCATCGGGCGCCTGCTCGAACTTGATGATCGCGCGCTCCAGGGCATTCGCAACCTTGGTCCCAAAGGGGTGGATGAGATTCGTGCGCGGCTCGCCGCACTTGGCTATCTCGAGGGGGGTGAGCAGCCCGCGCTCCCCGAGGGCGGCGAAACGGCCGTTGCCGACGACGATGGGTTGTTGCCCGATAGCACCGAGTCAGCGATCGCCTGAACTGGCCCCGCGCTTCGCGCATCCCCACCTCTGACCACGTTCCTGGTTGACCCCGGCGCGGGCGGCACGGTTGCCGCCCCGCCTCACCACCGTACGTCGCGCCCCGGCCCGCCTGCGCCGAGCGCAGCCGGCCCCCCCGGCGCGTCGCGTCTGCACGCCCAATCTGTTATTCGCAAACGTTTGTGAGCATTCGCTCAGGAGTATCTCCCACCCATGGCACGTACATCAAAAAAGAGTGCGGCAACTGATGGCGCCGCGCCACCGAATGGCGCCGCACCAGCGAGCGTCGTTGACAGCACCCAGACACCCGAAAGTGGGGCGACTGCCGTCGGCAGTGGCGTGCTCGAAATCGGCTCTGAGGGCTTCGGCTTCCTGCGCGGCCCGCGCCTGCTCCCCGGCCCCGACGACGTCTATGTGGCCCAGTCGCAGATCCGCCGCTTTGGCCTGCGCACCGGCGATACAATTGCCGGCCGCGTGCGTCCGCCTCGTGAGGGGGAACGCTACCCCTCGCTCCTCTGGGTCGAGAAGGTCAATGATGTGCCGACCGAGGAGGCACAAAAGCGCCCCGTCTTCGAGCGCCTCACCCCGGTGCACCCGCATGAGCAACTGGTGCTTGCCACCGAGCCCAACATCCTCGCCACCCGCCTGGTCGACCTGATCGCGCCCGTCGGGCGCGGCCAGCGTGGCCTGATCGTCGCCCCGCCCAAGGCCGGCAAGACGATGCTGCTCAAGGCGATCGCCAATGGCGTGACCACCAACAACCCCGATGTCCAGCTGATCGTGCTGCTGATCGGCGAGCGCCCCGAAGAAGTGACCGATATGCGCCGCTCGGTCAAGGGTGAGGTCATCGCCGCCACCTTCGATGAGCCGGTCGAGGACCACATCCGCGTCGCTGAGTTGACGCTCGAGCGCGCCCGGCGCCAGGTCGAGCACGGGCGCCACGTGGTCATCCTGATGGACTCGATCACGCGCCTCGCCCGCGCCTACAACATCGCAATGCCCTCGTCGGGCCGCACCCTCTCCGGTGGTATCGACCCCGTTGCCCTCTATCCGCCCAAGCGCTTCTTCGGTTCCGCCCGCGCGATCGAGGAGGGCGGCTCGCTCACGATCATCGCCACCTGCCTGGTTGATACCGGAAGCAAGATGGACGATGTGATCTTTGAGGAATTCAAGGGCACCGGCAATATGGAGCTCAACCTCGACCGCAAGCTGGCTGAGAAGCGCATCTTCCCCGCGGTCGATATCCAGCGCTCCAGCACCCGCCGCGAGGAACTGCTGCTCGATCCGACGACCCTGCGGCAGACCTATGCGCTGCGGCGCATGGTGAGCATGGTCGGCGACAACGAGGGCACCGAGTTGATGCTGGCCCGTATGGCCAGGACGAAGAACAACGCCGAGTTCCTCGCCACGCTCGGCAAGTAGGCCTGATCAGCGTGGTGAGTGATCAGTGACCAGTGACGAGCCGTATGCCGATGCTGAGCAGCGCTAGCGCAATCCGCCTGCGGCGCTCGTCAGAGGTGCTCTTCAACCAGACCGAACTGGTCGCCGCGGGGATCGCCCAGGGTGTGCTGCGCTACCTCGCGGCCTACGACCCCGCCGATCTGGCCGCGCGCCAGCCGGTGGGCCGCCGGCTCGGAGAGCACCGTGCAACTCACGCTGACGCCCGCGCAGCGCCTGGTGCCGCTGGCCGAGATCGAGGGCTGGAGCCTGGTCCTGACCCACGGGGGCGCGTGGGAGCTCGGCTGGGTGCGCAGCCGTGAGGTGGTGGAGACGGGCGAGCCGCTGGCGCCGCCGGGCCCGGGCGCCTGAGCCTGCTGATGGTCTCAGAAGATGATCTGGTCGGCGTTGACCTGGTCGAGGCTGGCCCAGGGCGAGCGGACCACGCCGTGCTTGAGTTGGCGACCCAGGCGCAGCGCCGCGAGCAGCAGCACGGTCAGCGCCAGCAGGGTCATCGACGCCGCATAGACCGTCGTATAGCCCAGGGCCACATTGCCGCTGGCCCGCTGCACGAGATCGCGCGTCAGGCCGCCGCCGATGGTGCCGAAGCCTTGCGCCAGGGCCTGGGTGATGCCCCAGAGCCCGATGAACAGGCCCGCGTGGTTCCGGTCGACCAGGCTCATCACCAGGGCCAGCGCGCCCACGATGAACGCCCCGCGCCCCGCGCCGATCAGCGTCACGCCGACCCGGAACGGCGTCACCAGCAACTCGTTGCTGGCCAGCGTCACCGTGAGGAAGCCGGCGAGCCCGAGCAGGCAGCCGCCTGCGATCAGCAGTACCGGTGAGCGCCCACGCCAGAGCAGAACGCCGGCCAGCGTGATCCCGCCGAGCATACCCATGCCCCATAGCGCCGTCAGCCGGGTCGTCTGGGTGACGCTCATGCCGAGCACCTGGCCACCGTAGGGTTCGAGCAGCACATCGTGGGTGGCGAAGCCCAGGGTTGCCAGGAACAGCACGATGAAGAGATTGCGTAGTGGGCGCTGGGCGACAAGCAGCCGCAACGATTGGCCGAGCGTCTGGCGGACCTGAACGGGCTCGGCCACATCCAGGAGTTCACCGTTGGGCTTGAGCCGTTCCTGGTTGTACATGGCCACAAAGGTCAGCGCGACGAAGACCACCGCCGAGCCCTGCATCACCTGGATCAGCCGGAAGTGGCTGTACTGGACCAGCAACTGGCCCATCAGGATCGAGCTGACGATCGTGCCCAGCACCAGCATAATCCAGAGCACGCCCAGCACCTGGCCGCGCTCGCGCGCTGGCGTGATGTCACTCACCGTGGCCAGGTAGATCGTCTCGACGGCGTTCACGCCCAGGCCGTAGGCGAGGAAGATCAACGCACAGACGATCATTGCCACTGGGAAGCTGAGGGCGCCGTCGCCGCTGAGCAAGATCAGCGAGAACGGGGCAGTGGCCAGGCCACCGTAGGTGAGCATCGCCCCGAACACCAGGTACGGGGTGCGCCAGTTGCCGGCTGCCCGGTCCACATCGGAGCGGAAGCCGATCATCGCCCGTGCTGGCGAGACGAAATAGTGGATGGCGATCAGAAAGCCCACCGCTACGGCAGGAATGCGTAGTTCGTCGATCAGCACGCGGTTCAGCGTGCCGGTGATCGGCGCCAGCGAAACGCCCATCCCGAACTGAAATAGGCCAAGCCGCAATACTCGCAGCCAGTACGCTGCGCGTGGGTGCGCCGCGAGCCAGCGCTGCGCCCCTTCTATCGGCTGCATGAGCACTCTGCCTGCCGCCATCGCTCCCTCCTCACCAGGCGCGCCAGACAAGCTCCACTCCATGGTGTCCGCGATCGTGACGTATTATAGCATGTACCAACAAGCGCGTGATATAACATGCAACAACCGACGCGGGGCTGATACAAAGCAATAGCCCTGACGACCGGCCGGACCGGGAGTGTGGTATCATGGCGCCACGCTGCTCCCTTCCCGGTCTCCCCGGGCCAGTCTGAGGGCACCACCCATGAGCCGCATCGCCGAAACCTTTGCTCGTCTGCGGGCCGCGGGCCAGGTTGCTCTGATGCCCTACCTGACGGTTGGCTTCCCCGAGCGCGAGAGCGCGCTCGAGCTCGTGCCTGCCATGGAGGCGGCCGGGGCCAGCCTCTTTGAGCTGGGCGTGCCCTTCTCGGATCCGCTGGCCGATGGTGCCACCATCCAGCGCGCGGCACAGCGCGCCCTGGCCAATGGGATCACCCTGGCCGACTGTCTGCGCACCGTCGCCGCGCTGCGGGCACGGGGCGTGCAGGCGCCCCTGCTGCTGATGGGCTACTACAACCCGCTGCTGCGCTATGGCCTCGAGCGCGCCTCGCGTGAACTCGCCGCAGCCGGCGGCGATGGCTGGATCGTCCCCGATATGCCACCCGAGGAGGCCGCTGAATTGCAGGCTGCGGCCGCAGCCCACGGGCTCGACCTGATCATGTTCGTTGCGCCGACCACGCCTGAAGCGCGTATCGCCCAGATCGCCGCGCGGGCCAGTGGCTTCATCTATGTCGTCTCGCTCACCGGCGTTACCGGGGCGCGCCAGAGCCTCGCCGCTGACCTCGGCGCCGTGCTCGCCCGGGTGCGCCGCCACACTGACCTGCCGCTCGTCGTGGGCTTTGGGATCAGCAGCGCCGCCCACGTGGCCGACGTGGCTCGCCTCGCCGATGGGGCCATCGTCGGCAGCGCGCTCATCGCCCACCTCGAAACCCTGCCCCCCGCCGAGGCCGCCGCCGGCGCCGCTGCCTTTGTCCGTGGCCTGCTCGCCGCCGCTGATCGGGTGCCCCGTTAGGCGTGGTGCGCAGGGCGCACATCGCTGCGGTGAATACCGCGTGGGGCTACGATCGGCTATCGGCTATTCGCGTCAGGTGCTGGCGTACCGCTCCCGGACCCGTCGCCGGGGCGCAACATAAGGAGGATCGCCATGGAAGCCAAAGCGTACGTGCTGATCGAGGCCGAGTCCGGACGGGTCGCCGAGGTGCTGGCCGCCCTCCGCGCGATCGAGGGCATGAGTGCTGCCGATGCGGTGACCGGGCCTTACGATATCATCGCCACGGTGCACACCCCCGATCCGCGCAATATCGGCCGGCTCGTGATGAACGAGATCCAGGCGGTTGAGGGGATCAAACGCACCGTCACCTGTATCGTGATTGGGTAGCTGGCTCGTAGCCACCACGAGCGTCAGAAAGGGATCAGCATGACCGCTCCGAGCCGGGGGATGGAAGGAGTTGTTGCCGCGCAAACAGGCATCAGCTTCATCGATGGCATCAATGGTCGGCTCTTCTATCGCGGCATCGATATCAATGAGCTGGTCGAGAAGTCTACCTTTGAGGAGACGACGGCGCTGCTCTGGTATGGTGATCTACCCACCGCCAGGCAACTCGACAGCTTCGCCCGCAAGATGGTCGAGAACCGGCTCATCCCCAACGAGGTGATCGCGCTGCTGCTGCTGCTGCCCAAGAAGACCACGACCATGGGTGTGCTGCGCACCGCCGTCTCGGCTCTGGCCCCCTTCGACCCCGAAACCGGCGATAACTCGCTCGAGGCCAATGTCCATAAGTCCATCCGCCTCACCGCCGCGCTGCCGACGATCGTGGCAGCCTGGGAGCGCATCCGCAACGGCCTCTGGCCGGTGACACCCAGCGAAGAGTTGAGCCACGCCGCCAACTTTCTCTACATGCTCACCGGCAAGGAGCCGGACCCCGAGGCCGCCCGTGTGCTCGATCGCTGCCTGATCCTGCACGCCGACCACAGCCTCAACGCCAGTACCTTCGCCGCGCGGATCACCGCCTCCACGCTCTCGAACCTGCATAGCGCGATCGTCTCGGCGATCGGCACGCTCAAGGGTCCGCTCCACGGCGGCGCGAACGAGCAGGTGATGCGCATGCTGCTCGAGATCGGCAACCTGGATCGGGTCGATCAGTATATGCGTGGCGCCTTCGCCGCTCGCAAGAAGATTATGGGCTTCGGCCACCGGGTCTACAAGGCCGATGACCCACGCGCGCTCTGGCTCCAGCGCCTCGCCGCCCAGCTTGCCGAGCGGACGGGCAATCGTCGCTGGTTCGATATGAGTGAGCGCATCCGCGCCATCGTTCAGGCCGAGAAGGCGCTGCCGGTCAATGTCGATTTCTACTCGGCCTCGGTCTACTACACCCTGGGCATTCCGATCGACCTGTTCACGCCGATCTTCGCCATCAGCCGGGTCGCCGGCTGGACGGCCCACGTCTACGAGCAGTACTCCGACAATCGCCTGATCCGTCCTGAGGCCGAGTATGTCGGCCCGCTCGACGTGCCCTACACCCCGGTTGAGAGCCGGCAGTAGCTCCGCGGATTGCACAGCGCCCTATGTCGCTCACCCTGCGCCTGACCGTGACCTACCTGCTGTTGACCCTGGCGGGGATGCTGCTCCTGGGCACGGGCTTTGTCTGGCTGGCGGGCCGCGCGCTCGCTGAGCTACGTGAGCGTGAACTGGGCGCGCAGGCCGAGCTCTACGCGGCCTTGCTCGGCGAACTCGCCGCCAGCGCGGGCGCGCTGCAGGCCCTGGCGCCCATCCGTCCCGGCGGCGAACTGCTGCCGCCCGGGACGGCGGCGCGCATCTTCTCGCCCGCTGGCGCGCTGCTCACCGGCGATCCGGCCCTCGGCCCGTTTC